>JBAVJR010000370.1:0-5792 GCA_049687855.1 Steroidobacteraceae bacterium
ATCCCGGCAGCCACGGGCTGGTAGAGCGAATTCCCCGGCAAGCGCACGGCGGCCTCCGCGTGCTCGCCGAAGCTCGAGCGCACCCCGCCCGGCTGGATGGAGACCACGTGGATCCCGAAGGGTGCGAGTTCCATGCGCAGCGCGTCGGTGAGCGAGTGCACGGCCGCCTTGCTCGAGCAGTAGGCGGCCGCAAAAGGCGTCGTGAAGAGCCCCACGATGCTGCCGACGTTGGCGACTACGGCGCCGCCACTCGCAGCCACCGCCGCGCGCAGCAAAGGCGTGGCCTGAGCGGTCACCGCCATCGGCGCAATGACGTTGGTCTCGAACTGGCGACGCAGATCCTCGCGCGTGAGATCGACCACGGCGCCGACCTGCGAAAAGCCGGCGTTGTTCACCAGGAGATCGAGGTGTCCGGCTTCACGAGATACCGTGTCGAGCGCAGCGGCGATCGAGGAATCGTCGTTGACGTCCAGCACCAATCCGCGGACGCCTTCGGCATTGAGCGCCGCCAGTGCCTCGGCGCGACGGGCCGTGGCATAGACACGGTGCCCGCGCTTCGCGAACTCACGGGCGAGCGCGGCGCCGATGCCGCTCGAACAGCCGGTGATGAGAATCGTCTTTTGCATCTGCACTCCTGCGTCAGCGTGTGGCACGCGCCAACTGTGGCACACGGTGCCGGATCATGGGGCCACCACAGGGGTGGCCAGACGCTCGTCGACTCCCGGTGTCGACCGTATCCGGTCGCGCAAAGCCGTCGCGACCTCGAGCCACTTGCCATACGTCCAGGCGTCGTCGACGCGGTTCGCCGCGGTCGGCAGCCACTCGATGAAGTCCGGCCGTTGCAGCATCCGTTCGCGCACGGCCAGTGCGTCGGCGACCGGCACGTCCGTGTAGAACTCGCTCAGATCGAACACCAGCGCCTTGTCGCGGAAGATGCCGAGATCGCCGGAGGCCTTGATTTCGTCGAACGTATGGCCGCGTATCGCCGGTGACAGCGTAAACCCCGCTTGAGCGACCGCCTTGACGAACCGGCCCGGATCCGCGCGCACGATCTCCAGATCGTTCACCGACCTGATCAGGAACCGCCCGTAATCCTCGCGCTCTTGCGAGCGTCGGATGCTCTTGCCGATCGACTCGATGCTGCGGTCGAGTTCGGCTGCGATCCGAACCAGGTAGTCGCGCTCGCGAATGCGCTCCCGCCGGGCGTCGTTCCACGCGGTGATCTGGAAGGCAATCAGGATCCCGGCGACCACGATGACGAAGTCGATCGCGACCGCGGTCCAGTGCTGCGCTTTCACGTGCTCGATGACGCGGCGGAGGATCATGCCCTGTCCCGATTGATGCCCGTGCCAAGCTATCACACAGGATCGATTGGCGTGATCCGTCCACCGCGCGAACCAGGGCCGCCATGAAGGCATCGCCCAGCCCACGCTGACTGCCGCAGCGTCTCCTCAGAAGTGCGGCACCGCCATCGTCGTCGTGGCGTCCAGCGACGGCCGGTTCCAGCCCCGCCGCGGATTGCTCGCAATCCACCACCGCGCATCGGCGACGGTCGCGAAGTCCGCGGTACGGTAAGGTGAAACGCCGAGCGACTCGTAGTACCGGGCGTATTGCACGTTCTTCGGGTCCGTGGCGACGATCGCCTGCACGATGTCAGGGCTGTCGTAGAAGTGCAGCCTCTCGTGCCGGGCGTATGTCCTCAGGTCCTGTTCGGTGATCTCGGGGGCCGGCTGGGCTTCCAGGTAGTCGGAAATGATGTAGCGGATGCCCTCGTAGCGCACGTCGCTGCGCATTTCCTTGTTGACTTCACGAAACTCCACGAGGGTAATGACGCCGAAGAAGCGTCGGTAGACGCCGTGTCCTTCCCACCTGATTCGATACGGCATGGCGGTCGTCCCCGCAATCAGACCGATTCTAAACGACCCTAGACTCGCGCGAATTACAGCGGAGTCAATCAGTACTTGATGCAGGCGGCTCACTCCTGCGGCTTCTTGGGCTGCTCCATCGCCTGCAGCCGGACCATGGCCGCCTTGAACATCCCGGTCGCCTCGGTACTCGAGAGGCCGCGGGCCGCTGCTTCTCGTACTGCCTTCAGCAGCGCCGCCTCGAAGCGGATCTGTGTCGCATCGCCGACGCTCGTCTCACGCCCCATGCTCGTGATGCAGAGGTTGCCGTCCGCGCGTTCCTCGAGAAACCCGGCGGCGAGCAGGCGCTGGTACGCCGCCTGCACATCAGCCGGTTCGATGGTCAGTTCAGCCGCAACGCGTTCGCTCGCCGGCAACAGCGCCCCCGCCGGCAACTGCCCCGCGTCCACGTCCTGGCGGATCACCTGGTAAAGGCGCTCTGCCAGCGAGGGGGCCTTCTGCAGGTGCATTGCCCGTCGCCACCGTCCCGTCCGCGTAGCCCAGTATTCCTCCATGCGCTGTCACCTCAAGTCGATTGCCGGTACTTTCCCAGTCCAGGGCCGCTCGCACAAGCCGCCGCCAAGTCTCCCCCAACTCGCCAGGAATTCAACAGGACCCGAAGGCGTTCGCCGCGCCATCACGAACGGCCTAAGATCCAGTACCGCCAATCGAGGGAACCCGACCATGACGACGCCCCGCACCCTGGCGCTTCTTCTTCTCGTATTGCCACTTGCCGTCTTCGCCGGCGTCGACGCCATTGCGCCCAAGGACAGCGTCGCAGGGCTCAAGACGGCCCTGAACCAGGGCGCGGACCGTGCGGTCGCGCAGCTGGGCGCGGTCGACGGCTTCCTCAAGAACCCGAAGGTGAAGATTCCGCTGCCTCCAGCGTTGAAGAAGGCCGACAAGATGCTGCGAATGGCCGGCATGGGTGGCCAGGCCGACGACCTCGTCGTCGCCATGAATCGTGCCGCGGAGGCGGCAGTGCCCGAGGCAAAGGTCCTGCTGGTCGATGCCGTGAAGCAGATGTCGCTCGACGACGCCCGACAGATCCTGACCGGTGGCGACGACTCCGCAACCCAGTACTTCCGCAAGGTCTCCTACGACAAGCTGCAGCAACGGTTCCTGCCGGTCGTCAAGCAGAAGACGGACCAGGCGCAACTCGCCAAGCAATACAACGAGCTGGCCGGGCAGGCCTCGCAGTTCGGACTGGTCGAGGCGAAGGACGCCAATGTCGAGAGCTACGTGACCCGCAAGGCGCTCGACGGCCTCTTCCTCATGATCGCCGACGAAGAGCGCGCGATCCGCAAGAATCCGCTGGGCCAGTCGAGCAAGATCCTGCAAAGCGTCTTCGGCGCGCTGGGCCGATAGCCACCCAACCCGCAATCGCGACCCCGGCGCGAGGGCCTCAGGACCTCGCGACGTCCAGCCTGCGCTACCTCATCGGGTGATGCTCTTCGACAGCACGCTGGCCCCCGCATCGAACACGTAGCCGGTCTTGCTGACACCAGTGACGGTCAACGTGTAAGTGCCGCGCCCACCCGACACCTTCAGGATCACGTGACCCGTGGAACTGGTGACCGCCGTCGCAATCTTCGTGCTGCCGTTCGGCAGCGTCCACCTGACCGCGACACTGGCGTTGGCCACCGCTGCCCCGCTGCCGTCCCGCACCGTGACGTCGCCGGTGACCGTGACCTTCGGGCCGGTCGCCTTGGCGCTCAGCACGATGTTCGCGACCTTGAGCGACTTGACGGGTGCGGGCGCGGTCACGGTGGCGATCCCCGACCACGGGCTCGCGCCGCCGATCCCGGTCGCGCGCACGCGATAGTCGTACGTGATGCCAGCGCCCACCGTCGTGTCGGTGTGGTTGGTGGCGGTTCCCGGCGGCGTCAACGCCAGGCTCGCCCACGAACCGGCGGATGCGGCGCTGCGCTGCAGTTCATAGCCACGCGTCAGCGGGCTCGTGTTCTGCCACGTCAAGTTGATGGAGTTGTACGGCTCCGAGGTCGTCGACGGGTGCGCAAGCCCCACCAGGTTCGCGGGTGCGGTCGGCGCCTGCTGTATGCCGATGGGCGTCAGCAACACGCCGCCGGATTCGCCGGTGATGGAATTGCGGCCCAGGGTGGCCAGCACGCGTAGATCGTTGACCTTGACGCCGCTGCCGGTGACGGCCCAGCCGGACTGTATGGTCGCGGACGACAGCAGGTCGTTCACGGCATACGTCCCCAGCCCGTCGAGATACAGGCCGGCGCCCAGCTCGCCATAGCCCACGTCGCCCAGCGCGTTGATGCTCGACGCCACCGTGTACTTGCTCGACCCGGCGATGAACCGCCAGCCCGCCGCACCCTCGTAACGGAACACCGACACGATGTTGAGCGAGGTCGACCGCAGCGACGCCGCGCCTGCGATCATGCCGCCGTTGTTGATCGCCACCCCACCGATGGCGTTGTAGTTGGTCGGGCCGTTGCCGATCCATTCGACCAGGCCTGTGTTCAGATCGAGTCGCTCGGCGCCGCCGATGACAAGACCGTTGTCGTTGAGCGCGCTGGGCGCCACGACCCAGCCATACCGCGCGTAGATGTCGACGAATCCGCCGGCATCGCTGTAGAGCCAGCCCGTGCCCGTCGGCACGTAGCCCAGCGAATTGCGGGCACCGACGATCTGCCCGAGGTTGTTGATGTTGGTGGCATACGAGGCCGCGTCGCCGGGCAGGCGCGGCAACACCTCGACGACGTAACCGCCGCCCGGATTCGTCCAACGCACGGCCGAGGCGGCCCACTGCGTGCTGAACGACACGCCGACGATGACGCCGCTGTCGTTGATGTCGGTGGGGAACGTGCTCATCGCCCCTGCGGGTACCGGCAGCAGCGTCCACGGCGCTCCGCCCACGCTGACCAGCGGCTGGTAATTGCTGCCGCTGTTGAGCCGCGAGCCGACGACCACGTTGCTGTTGTTCACTGCCACGGGCGAGCCCGCGCCGAGGTACTGCAACTGGTAGCTGGGCGGGCCGTCGGCCGCGCCCGCAACGGGCACCGACCAGGGGGCCGAGGCCAGCAACGCAACCGCAAGGAACCGAACGATGTTGAGGGCGCGCATGAGACTTCCTTCCTGGCACCAGCCGGACGCCGGATCGTCGTTCCGGCACTACGCTGATTCTCGGGAATGCGCTGGCCACTGTCGGTGACTAAGTCACCCCGGTTCCGCGACGTGCGCCACGCACCGTTCAGGCAGTCGCGAGCGCCTCGAGCGCCCCGGCATCCAGGACCTCGATCCTGCCGCGCGTCGAGCGGAGCGTGCCGGCCCCGGCCAGGTCCTCGAGGATCCGGCTGATCACCTCGCGCGAAGTGCCGAGTTCGGCGGCGATTTCCTGGTGCGTGATCCGCAGCGGGTTCTGCACGCGGCTGCGATCGAGCAGCAGGGCCGCGATGCGCGCGTCCATGCGGCTGAACACGACGTCGTCCACGAGATTCAGCACCTTCAGCAGGCGCTGGGAAATCAACTCGAAGACGAACTGCCGCCAGAGTTCGTGCCGGTCCACCCAGTCACGCAACACGCCCGCCGCGATCGTCACCGCCTCGACGCGCTTCTCCACGGTGGCCGCCGCCGGCAGTGGCTGCTGCATGAGGATGGCGTTGACGCTCAGGATGCAGGTCTCGCCGACGCCGATGCGATACAGCGTGATCTCGCGTCCGGTCCGACCCGTCTTGAAGACACGCACGGTGCCGGAAATAACGAGAGCGAGCGACTGCGCGCTGTCCCCTTCCGAGAACAGGCGCTTGCCAGCCGGCAGACGCACATAGGTGACGGCCTGCTGGAACTCCCTGGCCGCAGCGGCATCGACGCGACGGAGGAATTCGAACTGCTCCGCGACCGTCGCGAACTGTTCAGGCG
>JBAVJR010000371.1:0-3281 GCA_049687855.1 Steroidobacteraceae bacterium
CTGGGGAAGGTCCCGGATCGAATGCCTGCTATGAAGGGCCTGTCTGCCTTTCTCCCTTCAGCGGGAGCGGTGACGACTCAGCGCTTCCGCCAGTTCGCGAACAGGCCGAGCGCGGCAAGGCCGAGCAGGTTGACCAGCACCCAGAACGGCATGCTGAACCCGAGGAACCGCCAGGTGACCTTGGCGCACTCCCCCGACCCGCTCAGCACCTTGCCGAGCACTTCGTGCAGCGGCAACACGTCCATCATGTAATCCAGGCTCGCGCCGCATTCCGCGACAGCGCCCGGCGGAGCATTGATGACGTAGATGTGACGGGCGGCAATGCCGATGCCAGCCAGGGCAGCCAGCAGGACCAGCGCGCCGTAAACGCGCCGCATGGGTGCGCCGGCGGGATTGTGCAGCCACGCGAGCAGGAAGATCACGCCCGTCGTGATCACCGCAACCCGCTGCAGGACGCAGAGCGGGCACGGTTCTTCCAGTAATCCGTACTGGACGTACAACGCGTAGGCCATCAGGCCGGCACACCAGAGAAATCCCGCCAGGTTCAGCGTGCGGGTCTGCAGCCACCAGGGCTGGCGCGAATCGAGCATGAGGTTCAAACGCGTGCTCCGCGTCGCAAGAGACGGCGAAGTCTACCCTTGGCCGCCCTGCTTCGTCGCGCGCGCCGCCTGGACCTGCCTTTCGACATCCTCGATCGAGAGGTGGCGAATGTCCTTGCCGAGCACCATGTAGACGACGTACTCGCAGATGTTCTTCGCGTGGTCGCCGACCCGCTCGAGGGCCCGCGCCAGACTGAGGACGTCGAGCGTGCGACGGATCGCGCGCGGGTCTTCCATCATGAACGTGATGCACTGGCGCTGGATGGACTCGTACTCTTCGTCGACCACCCGATCACGGCGAGCCACCTCGAGCGCCGCCTCGGTGTCGAGACGGGCGAAAGCATCGAGCGCGCCGTGCACCATGTCGGCGACGAGTTCGCCGATGTGTTTCAGCTCACGGTAGCGATCCGGCGTGCGATCCGCGTTCGTGAGGCGCGCGGCGGCGTGGCCCAGCTTCTCGGTCTCGTCACCGATGCGTTCCAGGTCGGTGATGGTCTTGATGACCGCCACGATCAGGCGGAGGTCCGAGGCGGTTGGTGCGCGCGTGGCGAGGATGCGGCTGCAGTCTTCGTCGATGGAAACTTCCATCGCGTTGACCTTGTGGTCCTGCCGGCCGACTTCCTCGCCGAGCCGGCTGTCGCCGTTGACGATGGCTTTTACGCCGTTCTGCAGCTGCTGCTCGACGAAGCCGCCCATCTGCAGCACGCCGGTCCGGATGCCTTCGAGCTCCGCGTTGTAGCGGCTGTGGATGTGGTGCGAAAGGTCGGAGGTGTCCATCACGATCAATGTTCTCCCGAAGCTGCCGTCTTGTACAGGACGCCCCGGACCACGGCAAGTTCAACCGGGGCGGAAATAAAAGACCCTCCCCGCGCCCTCGCCCGGGGGATGCTGGCGAGGGGGGCCCTTTAAGGGCCCGGGGGAGGGTTCCACGGAGGACTGTCGGATCAGAACTTGTAATTCAGGTCGATCTGCAGGCGATCGTAATCGAGACTGTCGTCCACGGCGAAAGTTGCGTCGCGGGTCTCGTCCTTGTTGAGCGTGTTCATGAAGTAGGTCGCCTGGATGTTGAAGTTGCGCACCGGGGCGTAGGCGCCACGAACAACTATGCCCTTGGTGTCCGTGCGCCCGTCGCCGAAGTCCGAGTCGACGAACTGACCGAAGAGCGAGTCCGCGTCGAGTTCCTGGTACCAGATCGCGGCGTTCCACGTCTTCGGGTTGCTGGCGCGGCCCAGCGAGGCGCCGATGGCGTAGGCGGTGCTTTCGTCAACGCCCGACGCCATGTTCTCGGCGTAGTTCGCCCACAAGGAAAGCGGCTGGTTGAACACGGTCAGACCCATCTCGCCGCTAAGCTCGAGAATCTCGTAGTCGTACCTGAGGTGATTGGCGTTGCTGGTGGAAACGACGGACACGGCGGGTGTCGTATTGGTTGCACCCACCGTGGTCGTGACACGAACGGGGTAGGTCGTGTTGCCGTTGCCACTGTTGCCGAACAGGATCGAAGTCTGGTCCTGGCAGGCGCCACAGTCATAGTAGTGAGCAGAGACACGCGTCTCACCGCCAAGCAGCGCAAACTTCAGGCCCAACTGGGCGCCGACGACGTTGCCGTCGGAGTTCTCGCCGACCGGATTCGCGTTGAACTGCTCCGAGAGCCACCAGCCGTAGGCGCTGCCAAACAGCAGGCCGCGGTCGAACTTGACCGCACCGCCTTCGGGGTTGTAGTCGCCGTCGTAAAACAAGCTGTTGCCTGGACGCCAGAAGGGCCACGGCTGCTTGCCGAGGACCACGTTCACGCCGCTGTACGCGTTCCAGTCGATATAGGCCATGTCCACGCCAATCGCCTTGCGTGTACTCTGCGTGCCGAGCGTCTGGTTCGACGAACGCGGGTCGTCGGCGCCCGTCGCAAACAGGAGCGTGCCGTTGACGTGATCCGTGATCTTGGCATCAAAGCCGAGACGTGCGCGGATGCGATGGCGATAGCGGTCGGCGGCGTCGTCGACGAAGGCAGGTACAGTCGGGGTGGCAGCGACCACGCGCTCCGTCCAGATGTTCTCGGAACGGTAACGGATGTCGCCGCGGCCCTTGATCTTCGCGGCCCAGTCGGCACCTTTCACCTTGGCGATCTCATTCGAAGCGACCGCGCCTTCCTCGCGCAGTTCCTTGGTCTGGGATTTCAGGTAGTCCATTTCCGCCTCGCGGCGGTCGGCCAGGGCCTGCAACTCGGAATTCTGCGTCTTGAGCTCGGCGTTGGCCGTTTCGAGACGGCTGAGACGCTCGGCGAGCGCCTGCATCTGCGACTGGATGGACTGAACTTCGGCCTTGGTGGCCGCGCCCTTGGTCTGCGCGGACGCGTCCGCGGCACTGAGCGTCAGCGCGGCGGCGACAGCGGTCGCAAGCACGGTCGATTTCACATTGATCCCCTTACGGTGGTTTGCCTGTTTGCTTCGGCTGCGCCGGAAGCGGTGCTCGACAGCACCCACCCGGCGTTTCCTTGGCGCACTTTGTACGCCGGGTATGTGACAGGCAGGTTTCAGCGCAGCGACAGAATTATTGCGCGGGGCGGTGCTGGACTCGCGCGGGCGGGAAGTGACACGTAAACGTGCTGCCTTTGCCCTCCTCGCTCGTGATCTCGAGCTGCGCGCCGTGCCGCTGCAAGGCGTGCTTGACGATCGCGAGCCCGAGCCC
>JBAVJR010000372.1:0-6247 GCA_049687855.1 Steroidobacteraceae bacterium
GCTCCGGCCGCAGCCCCGCGCCCCGGCGCGACGCTCGCGTTGTGCGTTGGTGGCCCCGTCACTATGCTCCAGCAGACAGCAACGAGGAGTCTCGCCATGCCGCGTCTGCTTGCCGCCTTGACCACGACCCTCCTTGCCTGTGGCTGCGCCTTGCCGGGCCCCGCCCTGGCCGCCAAGAAAACCTGTTTCCGGGTTGGCAACCCGGACGATGCGGCGGCCGGGACCGATCGCATGCCTCCGCTCGTCCGGAGGAGCCTGCTCGAGGGAGGCTTGCCTGTTCCTGAAGGTGAAGACGCGCGCTATCGCGCGGCGCTGCCGCAGATGCAGCGCATGCTGATGGCCGTGCGCACGGCAGGTGTGCCCTTCGTTGCAGGCACCGAGCCGATGCCGGGTTTCATGCTCCCCCGCGAACTCGAGCTCTACGTCGAGGCCGGCCTACCGGCACCCGAAGTGCTGCGGATCGCCACGCTCGACGCCGCCCGGCTCGTCGTCAAGGACGGAGCGCTGTCCGATCCCGACGCGTTATGCCGCGCGCTTGGCATCCAGCCGATGGCAGTGGCGGGCCGGTGAGCATGTATTCGCGCGCGATCGTCATCGACGGCCTCGGCGGCCCCGGCGGGCACGCCACCGAGGACGGCGCAGAACTGACGGCCAGCGAAGCCCATGACATCAATGCGTCGGGCATGACGTGCCTGCACGTCACAGTCGGCGAAGTGGGCACGATGCCGCCCGACCAGGCGTACCAGAAGTCCGTCGTGTCGATCATGCGCTGGGAAAAGGAAGTCGACCGCTATCCGGCCGCCCTGCTCCGCGTGCGGTCGGTCGCCGATATCCACGCGGCGAAAGCGAGCGGCCGGACCGGGCTCATGTACGGCTTTCAGGACGGCGTGTGTTTCGAGACCGACCTCGACCGGCTCGAAACGTTTCATAGGCTGGGCATCCGGGTGATCCAGCCTACCTACAACCGGCGTAACCGGCTTGGCGATGGCTGCCTGGAGCCGTCCGACGCGGGACTCAGTAACACCGGGCACGAGGCCGTTGAGCGCATGAACGCGCTGGGCATCCTCGTGGACGCGAGTCACTGCGGGCGCGTCACCGCGGCCGACGCTATCCGTCACTCGACGCGCCCCGTCGCATTCACGCACACGGGCTGCGCGGCACTCGCCGATCACCCGCGCAATCGCACCGATGCCGAATTGCGCGCGGTGGCGGACAAGGGTGGCGTGTCGGGAATCTACGTCATGCCGTACCTCGCGGGCGGCAGGCAACCCACAGCCGCCGACGTCGTGCGCCACATCGAGCACGCGGTGAACGTGGCGGGCGAGGAACACGTCGCGATCGGCACGGACGGCACGCTCTCGACCATTGCCCTGACGCCTGAATTCGTGAGTTCGTTCACGGCCAACGTCGCGCGCCGCAAGGCGGCCGGCATCGCCGCGCCGCAGGAGTCCGAAGACGGCTACCTGTTCGCGAACGATCTCAACACGCCGCGGCGCTTCGAGCAGCTGGCGGACCGTCTCAGCTTGCGTGGCCATCCGGACGACAGGATCCAGAAGATCCTGGGCGGCAACCTGTTGCGCGTGTTCGGCGCGTCGTGGACCACCTGACGCCCGCCACGATGCTGACCTGCTCACACCGCCCGCCCTGCCCGGGCTGTCCTCGCTTCGGTGAACCGGGCATCGCCGCCGCTGCGCTGTCGGACCTCGAATCGCTGGCCCGGGCCCATGGCCTGCAGGATGTCACGGTGGTGTCGGGCGCAATGACGGGCTTCCGTTTGCGCGCGCGCCTGGCCATCCGAGGCCGGTTGGGCGCGCCGAAGCTCGGCATGTTCGAACTCGGCACGCACCGGGTCGTGCACATCCCGAACTGCGTCGTCCAGCACCCGCTGATCAATCGAGTT
The DNA here is from genome assembly GCA_049687855.1 of Steroidobacteraceae bacterium. Lineage (GTDB taxonomy): Bacteria > Pseudomonadota > Gammaproteobacteria > Steroidobacterales > Steroidobacteraceae > RPQJ01. The sequence continues at coordinate 1,901 of JBAVJR010000372.1, forward strand.
GCCGCCGTCGTGCGACGTGCGCTCGTCGATGCGGAAGTCGCGCCGTACGCCGAGACCATCCATCGCGGCCTCGCCCGTTACCTCCAGGTCGTGGTGGAGCGCAGCTCGGAGACCGCGCAGGTCGTGATCGTCGGCAACAGCCCGACGGTCGAGCCGTTCACCGGATGTTTCGAGCTGATTCGTGATCGGCTCGGCGACGACCTGCACAGCCTGTGGTTCAACGCGCATTGCGAGCGTGCCAACACCATCCTGGGCCGCGCGTTCACGCGCTGGTGCGGGCCGCCGAGCGTCATCGAGCGCTTCGGGGGAGCAGCCGTGCATTACCCGCCAGGCGCGTTCGGCCAGAACAATCTCGACATCGCGCAGCGCATCGTCGAACACGTGCGCGGGCAGGTGCCGGTCGGGGCGCGCGTGACCGAGTTCTATGCGGGCGTCGGCGCGATCGGCTTGTCGGTGCTGTCCCGCGCCAGTCACGTCCGCATGAACGAGGTCAGCCCGCCGTCGCTGCAAGGCCTCGCGCTCGGAATCGATGCGCTGCAGCCGGCCGAGCGGGAGCGGATCGACGTGATCGCCGGTCCCGCTGGAGCTATGGCAACCGCGGCGCTCGACGCCGACGTCGTGATCGCCGATCCGCCACGCAAGGGACTGGACCGCGAACTCGTGGCACAGCTGATCGCCGCGCCGCCGGAGCGATTCGTGTACGTGAGCTGTGGGCTCGAATCGTTTCTTGCGGATACGGAGAGGCTGACGACCAGCGGCGCGATGCGCCTGAGCGACCTGCGTGCGTTCAACCTGATGCCGTTCACGGAGCACGTCGAGACCGTCGCCTGCTTCGAGCGGGCGTGAAGGTGCCCCGCACGCCGCCGGAACCTCGGGCAGACCCACGGACCTGGCTGTCGACCTGCCGGGCGCTTGCGCATCGCCAGGTGGCGACGGAGACTGTCCGTTCCCGCTCGGACGACCGACTGACAACTTGACGCCGAGGACGCAATGCCATGCCAGGACGTACCGTCACCCTGCACCGGGTGCTCCGCACGAAGCCGGAAAACGTCTATCGCGCCTTCCTCGAAGCTGCGGCCATCTCCAAGTGGATCCCGCCGTATGGGTTCACGTGCACGGTGCATCAGATGGATGCACGGGTGGGAGGCGCCTTCAGGATGTCGTTCCACAGCTTTTCCACCGGCCAGGGTCATTCGTTCGGCGGCGACTACCTCGAACTGGTTCCCCATGAACGCATCCGGTACACGGACAAGTTCGACGATCCCGATCTGCCGGGCGTCATGGAAGTGACCGTATCCCTGAAGCCCGTTCTGTGCGGAACTGAATTGAACGTTACACAGAGCGGCATCCCGGAAGCCATTCCCCTGGAGATGTGCTACCTGGGCTGGCAGGAATCGCTGGCGCAGCTGGCGACGCTCGTCGAGCCCGCGGTTCCGGGCTGAGCGCGGCGGCGACCGTTTCCCGCGACAGGCGCGAAGTTCATTTCGCGTGCGGCGATTCGTCGCCAGGGCGTCGTCTTCGCAGCTCGACGCAGCTGTATGCGTAAGCGTGCTTCCCGTCCGCTGCGTGCTGCGCGGCCGGCACTTCATCCCACTCGCCGGCCGCGAGCTCCGGGAAATAGGTGTCGGCGTCGACGACCGCATGCACACGCGTCAGGTGAATCAGCCCGGCGCGGGGCAACGCGAGGCGGTAGATTTCCGCGCCACCAATGATGCAGACCTCGGGCACGTCGCCGACGACGCGCAGCGCGTCATCGAGCGACGCAACGACGGTGACCCCGGGCACTGCGAACGCGGCCTGGCGCGTGATCACGATGTTGTGCCGCCCGGGCAACGGCTTGCCGATCGAGTCCCAGGTCTTGCGACCCATGACGATGGGTTTCCCCATCGTCAGGGCCTTGAAGCGCTTGAGGTCGTCGGGCAGACGCCACGGCAGGCCGCCGCCACGCCCGATCGCGCCCCGCTCGTCCGTCGCCACGATGATCGAGACGAGCGGCATCACGATGCCTCAGGCCCGCTTGCCCTGCGCGATGGATTTCCTGCCCTTGGCGACCGCTTTCTTCCTGGCAGCGGCCTTCCTCCTTGCAGTGGCCTTCTTCTTGGCGTCGACCGACTCGCGATCGAGCATCGTGCCGCGGCATTTCGCCGCGCCGCAACGGCAGGTGTAGAGCGCCAACTCGTCCGGATCGTCGGTGCTTTCCCAGGTGAGCTGGTAGTCGTACCCGAGTTCTTCGCCCGGCTGGATCGTGCGGATCGCTTCGATGAAGACCCGGCGGCCTTCGATGATCGTCTCGCAGTTCGCGTCGCACTTGTGGTTGATGAAGCGCGCCGGGTTGCCGCCGACGCCTGCATCGATGCAGAGATCGTCATCGACCACGAACAGGAAGGTGTGGCCGTCGTCATCGGCCTTCGTTTCGTAGCGCGAATCCGCTTCCTCGTGCGAGATGCGGTCGCCGACGTATTCGATGATGCGCGTGCCGCTGCGGATGCGGCGCGCCGCGTACACGCCACGGCCGTGGATCTTCGAGCGCTTCACTACATACAGCGGATCGGCGTCGGCGGCAGCGGAACGCACCGTCTTCTGCGCATGCCGCATGTGCGCGTGATGCGTGACCGCGGTCTGCGACGACCTGGTCACGGGCTTGTTCGAGGGGGTCTTCTTCATACGGCGATGGGTGCCTTGATCGCGGGGTGTGCCTGGTATCCGGCGAACTCGAAATCCTCGAATCGGTAGTCGAAGATCGAGTCCGGCCGGCGCTTGATGACGAGTTGCGGCAGCGGCAGCGGCTCGCGCGAGAGCTGCAGCCGGGCCTGGTCGAAATGATTGACGTAGAGGTGCGTGTCGCCGCCCGTCCAGACGAAGTCACCGACATCCAGTTCGCACTGCTGCGCGACCATGTGCGTGAACAGCGCGTAGGAGGCGATGTTGAACGGCACGCCGAGGAACACGTCGGCGCTGCGCTGGTACAGCTGGCACGACAGCTTGCCGCCCGCCACGTAGAACTGGAACAGCGCGTGGCACGGCGTGAGCGCCATGCGCTCGAGCTCGCCGACGTTCCACGCATTGACGATGATGCGGCGCGAATCCGGGTCGCGCTTGATCAGTTCGATCGCACGGGCGATCTGGTCGATCTCGCGCCCGTCCGCGGCCTTCCACCTGCGCCACTGCGCGCCGTAGACCGGGCCGAGTTCGCCGTCGGCATCGGCCCACTCGTCCCAGATGGTGACGCCGTGTTCGCGCAGGTAGCGCACGTTGGTGTCGCCGCTCAGGAACCAGAGCAGTTCGTGCACGACCGACTTCACGTGCAGCTTCTTCGTCGTCATCAACGGGAAGCCGTCGTTCAGGTCGAACCGCGTCTGCCAGCCGAACACCGAGCGCGTGCCGGTGCCGGTGCGGTCGCTTTTCTCCGCGCCGTGATCGAGGATGTGCTGCAGCAGCTCGAGGTATTGCCGCATCGTCGTCAGCTTGCGCGGTAATTGCCGGACGGCTGGCACCGGCTGCGGGCGTAACCGAGCATCGCGAGGCCAGCCAGGATCATGGGCAGCGACAGGACCTGCCCCATCGTCACCCAGTCGAACAGCAGGTAGCCGCGGTTGGCATCGGGCACGCGCACGAACTCGATCATGAAACGGAACACGCCGTAGCAGACCAGGAACAGCCCGGACGGCGCCCAGCGGAACCGTGGCTTCGACGTGAACCACCACAGGATCAGGAACAGCGCGAGGCCTTCGAGCGCGGCTTCGTACAGCTGCGAAGCGTGCAGCGGGACGCCGTCGACGATCACGGCCCAGGGCACGTCCGTCGGCTTGCCCCACAGTTCGCCGTTGATGAAGTTGCCGATGCGACCCGCGCCGAAGCCGATGGCCGGCAGCGGCGCGGCGAAATCGAACACGTCGACCAGCTGTTTCTTGCGGCTGCGCGCGAAGAGCGCCAGCCCGACGAGCGAGCCGATCAGGCCGCCGTGGAACGACATCCCGCCTTCCCAGATGCGGAACACGCTGAGCGGCTCGGTCAGGATCCGCTCGGTGCCGTAGAACAGCATCCAGCCCAGGCGTCCGCCGAGGATGATGCCGACGGCCGAGAAAAAGATCAGGTCGTCGACTTCGAGCGGCTTCCAGGTGGACTCCGGCCGTCCGGCGCGGCGACGGGCCAGCCACCAGGCCGACAGGAAGCCCACCAGGTACATGAGGCCGTACCAGCGGATGTGCAGCGGCCCTAGGGACAGCGCGATGGGATCGGGGTGCGGATAGACGAACATCGGCCGCGTATCTTACCTTCCGGAACGCTCAACCGCCCGTCTGGATCGGGATCACTTCGGTGCCTTCCGGGAACAGTTCCTGGCGGATT
>JBAVJR010000373.1:0-3315 GCA_049687855.1 Steroidobacteraceae bacterium
GGGTTACCTCGCCCACGTCATCTGCATGGAGGAGATCAGTCGCGCCTCGGGCAGCGTGGCGCTGTCATACGGCGCGCACTCGAACCTCTGCGTCAACCAGATCCACCGCTGGGGCACGCAGGCGCAGAAAGAACGGTACCTGCCGCAACTGCTGTCCGGCGAGCACGTCGGCGCACTGGCGATGAGCGAACCCGGCTCCGGCTCCGACGTCATGAGCATGCGCCTGCACGCGCGCCTGCAGGGTGACCGCTACGTGCTGAACGGCAACAAGATGTGGATCACCAACGGCCCGATTGCCGACACGCTGGTCGTGTATGCCACGGTCGACCCCACTGCCGGGCACAAGGGCGTCACGGCATTCCTGGTCGAAAAGGGGTTCAGGGGTTTCTCGACCGGGCGGAAGCTCGACAAGCTCGGCATGCGCGGATCGGACACCTGCGAGCTCGTGTTCGAGAACTGCGAGGTGCCCGCCGAAAACGTCCTGGCAGAGGTGGGCCAGGGGGCCCGCGTCTTGATGAGCGGCCTCGATTACGAACGCGTCGTGCTGGCGGGAGGTCCGCTCGGGCTGATGCGCGCAGTGTTCGATTGCGTCGTGCCCTACGTGCACGAGCGCAGGCAGTTCGACGCGCCGATCGGCTCATTCCAGCTGATGCAGGGCAAGCTGGCCGACATGTACACCACGCTCAGTTCGTGCTGCGCCTACGTCTACGCCGTGGCCCGGGCCTGCGACGCTGGCAAGACCACCCGCATGGATGCGGCCGGCTGCATCCTGCTGGCCGCGGAGAAGGCAACGCAGGTGGCGCTGGAAGGCATCCAGGCGCTCGGCGGCAACGGTTACATCAACGACTACCCGACCGGGCGTATCCTGCGCGACGCGAAGCTCTACGAGATCGGCGCGGGTACCAGCGAGATCCGCCGCATGCTGATCGGCCGCGAGCTGTTCGCGGCGACGGCCTGACGCACAGGGGAACCGACGATGCCGATGGGCGGACTCTATTACGAGCAGTTCAGCGTGGGCCAGCGGTTCGAGCACGTGCTGCGCCGCACGGTTACCGAGGCCGACAACCTCATCTTCAGCGCGCTCACGCACAACCCGGCGGCCCTGCACCTCGACGAGGAATACATGAAGTCCTCCGAGTTCGGCACGCGCATCGTGAACAGCTGCTTCACGCTGAGCCTGATGGTGGGCGTCTCCGTCGCCGACACCACGCTCGGCACGACGGTGGCGAATCTCGGCTGGGACGAGGTCCGCTTCCCCAGGCCCGTGTTCATCGGCGACACGCTGCGCACGGAATCGATCGTGCACGAGATGCGCGAGAGCAAGTCGCGTCCCGGCGCGGGCATCGTCACGTTCGTCCACCGCTGCTTCAACCAGCGCAGCGAGGAAGTGGCCGTGTGCAAGCGCATGGCGTTGATGAAGAAGCTGCCGGCAGGAGCCGCCTGATGCGCTCGATGCTGTTCGTGCCGGGCGACCGGCCGGAGCGATTCGCGAAGGCGCTGGCGAGCGGCGCCGACGCCGTGATCTGCGACCTCGAGGACGCCGTGACGCCGGCTACGCGTCCACAAGCCCGGCTCAACGTGGCCGGCATGCTGCGCTCGACCGGGCGGTCGATCCCGCTGTGGGTGCGCATCAACCCGGTCCAGACCGACGATGCGCTCCCCGACCTCGCAGCTGTGGTCGCGGGACGACCCGCCGGCATCTTGCTGCCGAAAGCGCGCAACGGCGCCGACCTGCACCGGCTCGATCACTGGCTCGAGGCACTCGAGGCGCAGCACGGTTTCCCGCGTGGCTCGATCAAGGTGATCGCGCTGATCACGGAGACCGCTCAAGCCGTGCTGAGCGGTTCGACCTTCACGGCGCCTCCGGTGCGAGTCATCGGTTACACGTGGGGAGCCGAAGACCTGGCCGCCGAGGTCGGTGCCTCGGCCAACCGGACGGCCGCGGGCGAATTCGAGTTCACTTTCCGGCTGGCGCGATCGTCCTGCCTGCTGATGGCCGCCGCGGCAGGGATCGCCGCGTACGACACGACCGACATCGAATTTCGCGACGTCGCCGCCGTCGAGCGGCGGACGCAGGCTTCCCGTCGCGACGGCTTCGCCGGCAAGCTCGCGATCCATCCGGCGCAGCTCGCAGCGATTCACGCGGCGTTCACGCCAACCAGCGACGAGGTGACCTGGGCACGTCGCGTCATCGAACTGATGTCCGCGGCGGGCGGGCAGGGCGCCGTGGCGCTCGATGGCCGCATGATCGACCGACCGCACGTCAAGCAGGCGGAGCGCATCCTGGCCGCGCTCAAACGCCGCTGATCCGCGCACCGCGCAAGGGGAGACTCGAAGCATGAGCGTGCTGCAGACCCGTATCGACCGGCATGGCGCCGAGTTCACGGCCAACGAGGCCGTCAATCGAGCCCTGGCCGCCGAGCTCCATGAACTCGCGGCGAAGGTCCGTGCAGGCGGGTCCGCGGCGGCCCGTGCCCAGCACGAAAGCCGCGACAAGCTGCTGGTGCGCGATCGCATCGATCGGCTGCTCGATCCGGGCGCGCCGTTTCTCGAGATCGGCCAGCTCGCGGGACACGACCTGTACGAGGACTGGATTCCGAGCGGCGGTATCGTGGCCGGTATCGGCCGCATCGCGGGCCTCGAATGCATCGTCGTCGGCAACGACGCGACGGTGAAGGGCGGTACGTATTACCCCATTACCGTGCGCAAGCACCTGCGCGCGCAGGAAGTGGCGCTCGAGAACCGGCTGCCCTGCGTCTACCTGGTCGACTCGGGCGGCGCGTTCCTGCCGCGGCAGGACGACGTCTTCCCCGACCGCGAGCACTTCGGCCGCATCTTCTACAACCAGGCGCAGATGTCGGCGCGCGGGATTCCGCAGCTCGCCGTGGTCATGGGTTCATGCACGGCGGGTGGAGCGTACGTTCCGGCGATGTGCGACGAGGCGATCATCGTGCGCGAACAGGGCACGATCTTCCTCGGCGGCCCGCCGCTGGTGCAGGCCGCCACGGGCGAGCGCGTCGACGCGGAAACACTGGGTGGCGGCGACGTGCACGCGCGGCAATCCGGCGTGGTCGATTACCTCGCCGACAACGACGCGCACGCACTGTGGATGGCACGGCGCCTGGTCTCCAACCTCAACCGCACGGGATCGAAGCCACCGCCCGAGCCGGCCCGCGCACCGCAGTATGCTGCCGAGGAGCTGTACGGCGTCGTCCCGCGCGACACCCGCCATCCCTACGACGTACGCGAAGTGATCGCGCGCCTCGTGGACGCTTCCGAGTTCGACGAGTTCAAGGAACTGTACGGCACGACGCT
>JBAVJR010000374.1:0-11937 GCA_049687855.1 Steroidobacteraceae bacterium
GGCCTGCACCGTCTCGCGGTCGCTGAACACGCGCGTCTCGGTGCCGACGATCTGGTAGTCCTCGTGGCCCTTGCCCGCGACGACCACGACGTCGCCGGCCTCAGCCTCGGTGATGGCCTGGCGGATAGCCTCGGCACGGTCGGGCACCACTTGCGCGGCTGCGGCGTCACGCATGCCGGTGAGAATCTGCGCGATGATCGCCGCCGATTCCTCGGTGCGCGGATTGTCGTCGGTGACGATCGCAACGTCCGCGACGTCCTCGACGATGCCCCCCATCAACGGACGCTTGCCGGGATCGCGGTCGCCGCCACAGCCGAACACGCAGAGCAACCGGCCACGCGCGTGGGCGCGACTCGCATCGAGCACTTTCGCGAGCGCGTCGGGTGAATGCGCGTAATCGACCAGGACCAGCGGCTGCGTGCCGCCGCCGAAAGACTCCATGCGTCCGGGAGGCGCGGCGCACAGCGCGAGCGCGGCCAGCGCCTTCTGCAGCGGCACGTTCCAGCCGAGCAGCACGCCGAGCACGGCGAGCAGGTTCTCCGCGTTGAACTCGCCCACCAGGCGCGAGCGCAGCAGCCCCGTACCCCAGCTGGTTTCGACGTTGAGCGTGAGGCCGGCCGACGTCGCGCGCAGTTCCGAGACGCGGATCCAGCCCGTGCCGCGCTCGGCCCACACGTCGTTCGCCGTGGTGCAGACGATCGTCTCGATCGTCGGATCGAGCCGCTCGACGAGTGCGCGACCGAACTGATCGCGCACGTTGATCACGGCGCAACGCAGGCCAGGCGTGTGGAACAGCCGCGCCTTGGCCGTACCGTAGGCCTCGAGCGTGCCGTGGTAATCGAGATGGTCGCGCGTGAGGTTGGTGAAGACGGCGGTGTCGAAATGCACGCCGGCGACGCGGTCCTGGTCGAGCGCGTGCGACGATACTTCGAGACCCAGCGTCGAGGCGCCTGCGTCGCGGGCTTCGGCGAGACGGCGCTGCACCGTGACCGCATCGGGCGTGGTGAGCCCCGCTTCGCGCACGGTGCCGGGATGACCGTGGCCCAGCGTGCCGACGTACCAGCCACGACGGCCCAGGAAGTCCGAAGCCTGCGCCAACAGGAAGGCGGTGGTGGTCTTGCCGTTGGTGCCGGTGATGCCGGCGACGCGCAGGTCGGCCGATGGCCGACGGAAGAAGCGATCCGCGATCTCGCCGACGTGACGGCTCAAGTGCGGGATGGCGATCGCTGCAACGCGCTCGGGCAGCAACGGCGGCTCGAGGTCCGCGCCCGGCTCCCACAGCACTGCAACCGCGCCGCGCTCGACGGCAATCGCTGCATGCACGAGGCCGTGCGTGGTGCGGCCAGGGCATGCCAGGAACACGCAGCCCGGCGTCGCGGCGCGACTGTCCTGGACGAGATCCATCACCTGCAAGCCGTGCGGCGCGGCGACGTCGAGACCCTCGAGCAGGCGGCCGAGCGTCATGTTGTAGCCGGAGCTCTGGTGGGCCTTGCCGAGTGCGTTCATCGCGTGCTCACCACGGATCCTGCGCTTGCACGAGCGTCGTGGCAGGCACGCGCTGCAGGTCGTCGGGAGGAATGGCGAGCAGGCGCAGCGCGCCGGACATGACCTCCGAGAACACGGGTGCCGCGACGTCGCCGCCGTAGAACCTGCCGGCGCTCGGCTCGTCGATGACCACGATCGCAGCGAGGCGCGGGTTGCTCGACGGCACTACGCCACCGAACACGGCCATGTACTTGGTCGAGTTGTAGCCGCCGTCCGCCGCTTTCCATGAGGTGCCGGTCTTGCCGGACACCCGGTAACCCATTACCGCGGCGCGCCGGGCCGTGCCGGCCTCGCTCACGACGCTCTCCATCATCTGCACGAGCTCACGGGCCACCGCTTCGTCCATGATCCGTTCGCCTTCCGGCGGCACGTCCACGCGGCGCAGGCTCACCGGGCGGCGCATGCCGCCCGCGCCGAGCACGGCATAGGCCTGCGCGAGCTGCAGCGGCGTGACCGACAGGCCATAGCCGTACGACATCGTGGCCTGGCCAATCTGACGCCAGTGCTCGTAGCCCGTGAGGATGCCGGCCGATTCGCCGGGGAAGCCCGAGCCGGTCACCGAGCCGAACCCGAGGTCGTGCAGCGCCGACCACATGTCCCGCGGCTTCAGCGTCAGCGCGATCTTCACCACGCCGACGTTGCTCGACTTCTCGAGCACCGTGCGCACGTCGATCGTGCCGAGGTTGTGCTTGTCCTTGACCGTCTTGATGCCTACGCGCAGCGTGCCCGGCCCGGTCTCGATCAGCGTATCCGCGTGGAAGCGCCCGGTCTTCATGGCGGCGCCGATCACGAAAGGCTTGATGCTCGAGCCGGGCTCGAAGAAATCGTTGGTCGCGCGATTGCGGTAGCGCGACGGCAGGTACTGCTCACGGTCGTTCGGGTTGAAGGCCGGCTGGTTCACCATGGCCAGCACTTCGCCGGTCTGGATGTCGAGGACGACGATCGAACCACCGTGCGCATCGTTCTCCTGCACGGCCTGCTTCAGCGCGCGGTAGGCCAGGTACTGCACGCGCAGGTCGATGCTCGTGCGCAGGTCCTGGCCCGGGCGTGGCGCCTTGATGCGCTCGATGTCCTCGATCGTGCGGCCTTCGCGGTCGCGCATCACGCGCTTGGTGCCGGGTTCGCCGCCAAGCCACTGGTCGAACGCGAGCTCGAGACCTTCCTGGCCCACGTCATCGACGTTGGTGAAGCCGAGCAGGTGCCCCGTCACTTCGCCCGCGGGGTAGTAACGACGGTACTCGCGCAACGTGTCGACGCCGGGGATGCCGAGCGCCTTCACCTTCGCCGCGTCCGCCGGGCGCATGTGGCGCACCAGGTAGACGAATTCACGGTCGAGATTGCTGGTGACGCGCCGGGCGAGCCAGTTCTTGTCGCGGTCGAGCGCCTTGGCGAGCCGGGCGAAATCCTGCGGGTGCTGTGCGAGCTTGCGCGGATCGGCCCAGACCGTGTCGACCGGCGTGCTGACTGCGAGCGGCTCGTTGTTGCGGTCGATGATCATGCCGCGGTTCTCCGAGAGCTTTACGTCGCGCAGGATGCGGGCGTCGCCCTGCCTCGCCAGGAAGTCCTGGTCGATGACCTGCAGGTAGATTGCGCGTGCCAGCAGCGCAATCCCGCACAGCGTCAGCAGCGCGCCGACCAGCCACAGGCGCCAGCCCCCGACTTCGGTCAGGGCCGCGTCGCGCGCGTGGTGATTGCGGAGCGGCGATCCGCGCCTCATGGTTGCACGATGCGAAGTTCGGAGGCCTGCGGCGTCACCATGCCGAGATCGTCGTGCGCGACCCGTTCGACCCGGCCATGCGTGGCCCACGTGCTCTGCTCGATCTGCAGCTGGCCCCATGCGATGTCGAGGTCGTCACGCAGCGTCGTGAGCTTCTGCAGCTCGCTGAAACGGTTGCGCGCTTCCTGCTTGCCGTAGACGACGCCGAGCGCCGACGCGAGCACCGCCACCCACAACACCGCGATCACGAGGCGCCAGTGCACCTGGCTCATGCCGCGATCCTCTCGGCCACGCGCAGCACGGCGCTGCGGGCACGCGGGTTGCGCGCGATCTCCGCGGCGCCAGGCATGACGGCGCCGCCGATGAGCCGCAGGCGCGGACGGGCATGAGGCGGCACTTGCGGCAGCTCTGCGAAGATCGGATCGCCCTGGGCCTCGCGGCGCATGAAGCGCTTGACCAGCCGGTCCTCGAGCGAATGAAAGCTGATCACGCACAGCCGGCCACCCGGCGCGAGCAGGTTGACGGCCTGGGGCAGCGCCGCTGCGGCTTCCTCGAGTTCGCGATTCACGTGGATGCGGATCGCCTGGAACGTGCGGGTCGCCGGGTGCTTGCCAGGTTCGCGCGTTGGCACTGCGCCGGCCACGACGTCGGCGAGTTGCCGCGTGGTGGCGATCGGCGTCGCAGCGCGCGTGGCCACGATGGCGCGCGCGATGCGACGCGAGAACTTTTCTTCACCGAGCTTGAAGAGCACGTCCGCAATCTCCCGCTCGCCCGCCCGCGCGAGCCATTGCGCGGCGTTCAATCCGGACTCGTTGTCCATGCGCATGTCGAGCGGACCGTCCTGCATGAAACTGAAGCCCCGCGTGGCCTCGTCGAGCTGCGGCGACGAGACCCCCAGGTCCAGCAGCACGCCTTGCAGCCCCCCTTCCCAACCTGCCGCGCGGACCCGCTCCTCGAGCTGGCCGAACGACCCCCGCACCAGAGTGAGACGCGGCTCCGCCGCGAACCGCTCGCGACCCGCCGCAATGGCTTCCGGATCACGGTCGATCGCACAGAGGCGCCCAGCAGGACCGAGCTGCCCGAGGATGGCCGCGGCATGACCGCCGCGGCCAAACGTCGCGTCGCAGTAACGCCCCTCCGCCTTAACGGCGAGTCCCGCCAGCACCTCGTCGAGAAGTACCGGCGTGTGCGCCACCACCCCGCGCGCCTACAGCGACAGCTGTTCGAGTTCGGCGGGCAGTTCGCCCGGCTCGTCACCCGCTTGCAGCCATTCGTCGCGACGCTCGTTCCAGTGCTGCTCGTCCCACAGCTCGAAACGGCTGCCCTGCCCGATCAGCATCGCCTGGCGTGAAAGGCCCGCGTACTCGCGCAACTTCGGCGGGACCAGCACGCGGCCGTGCGAATCCAGCTCGAGGTCCGTGGCGTGTCCCACCATGAGCCGCTGCAACCGCCGCGCCTGAGGATTCAGGGTCGGCAGGCGCATCAGCTTGCGCTCGATCTCCTCCCAGTCCGGGAGGGGATAGAGCAGCAGGCACTTGTCGGAACGGTCCACCGTGGCCACCAGTCGCCCCTCGCTGCGCTCGACGAGCGTGTCCCGATACCGCGCGGGCATGGCCACGCGGCCTTTGGCGTCAAGGGTGACTTTGTTGGCTCCACGAAACATTTCAGGCGTCTTCCGGGCCGGCAGCCCATTTCATCCCACTTTTTCCCACTCGCCGCCACTATAGGGGCGAGGCGTCGCCAGCGTCAACGGTTCGCACCAAAATTTTCCCAACCCCGCCAGTGACTTAGCTTGGAGGTGGTCCAGCGGAGCGGCCGCCGGTTTTTCTTTACCAGAGCAATCATGCACTTAGCGAATGTTCCTGAACTTAACGGCAGGATTGGGCGCGCGTGGGAAATCGCGTGTCGCGGACTCGCGGAGACGAGTTCCGGGGGCGGCTGCGCGGCCGGGATGCCCAGCACGATGCGGCTTTTTGTGGGAGAAGGCGGCCAATACTCAACCGCGCCCGGCCTGTCGGGTGAACAGGCAGGTGGGACGAAGTGGGTCGGCGGGCCCATGGTGGGCCAACCCGGCGCAAAGGAGGTGGGAGTCGGCCGATAAGCCGGGTTCTGTCGAGGGCAACCATCCATCTGGGACGCACGTCGCCGTGCGCCTCGAGCGACCTACCCGGAAGCCCCTGCGGGCAGCAGGAACGAGCCGAAAGCTCGCGCGCTTCCCTATTTGGTCTTGCTCCAGGTGGGGTTTGCCGTGCCGCCGAATGTTGCCACCGGCGCGGTGCGCTCTTACCGCACCCTTTCACCCTTACCTGCCGGCCGAAGCCGACATAGGCGGTTTACTTTCTGTTGCACTGTCCGTGGGCTCGCGCCCCCCAGGCATTACCTGGCACCTTGCCCTATGGAGCCCGGACTTTCCTCCACGTCGTTAGACGCAGCGGTTGCCTGGCCGACTCCCATGGCCAGTATACGCTGCCGGCGCGTCATTCCCCGGGCTTCGGCGGCGCCAGCGCGAGCGCGCGTTCGTAAAGCTCCTTGCGGCTGCGCCCCGTGAGCCGGGCCGCGATGCGCGCAGCCTGCGACACCGGCAATTCCTGCAGCAGCACCTTGAGCGTGTCCTCCGCAGCGAGCGCCTCCGCGTCTTCGTCTTCCTTCCTCGGCGCGCCGGCCACGACCAGCACGATCTCGCCTCGCGTCATGTTGGCGTCGGTCGCGCACAGGCTTGCCAGCGTGGCCAGCGTGCCGCGGTAGACGTGTTCGAAACGCTTGGTAATTTCGCGCGCCACGGCAGCTGCGCGCTCCGCGCCAAACGCGGTCGCCATGTCCTGCAAGGTAACCTCGAGCCGGTGCGGCGCCTCGTAGAACACGAGCGTGCGCGTTTCGTGCGCCAGCGTCCCAAGCGCCTCGCGCCGTGCCGTGGCCTTGGCCGGCAGGAACCCTTCGAACACGAAACGATCGGTGGCGAGGCCGGCGATCGACAGCGCCGCAATCGCTGCGCACGGGCCGGGGAGCGCGACGACTTCGATGCCCGCGCGCGCGACGGCTGCCACCAGCAGCGACCCTGGATCGCTCAGCAGGGGCGTGCCTGCGTCGGTGACCAGCGCGATGCGTGCACCGGCTTGCAGGCGCGACACCAGCGCCGGGACGCGCTCGCGCTCGTTGTGCTCGTGCAGTGATTCGATCGCACTGGCCGGCCGCGCGATGCCGCAGGCTTCGAGCAGCGTGCGCGTGTGCCGGGTGTCCTCGGCGAGCAGCAGGTCGGCGTCGCGCAGGCAGGCGGCGGCACGCGGACTCAGGTCCTGCAGGTTGCCGATGGGGGTCGCCACGACGAACAGTGCGCCGGCCGGCTTCCGCCCCGTAGAATCCGTCGCAGTATCGGTCACGCGCGCCTCCCAGGGATCCCGCATGCTGCACGTATCGCCTCAAGGCGGGCAAGCTCGCCGCACGAGCCGCTGGGCCGGCTGGATCGCGTCGTCGATGATCCTCTGCGCTTGCGCGGCGCAGATCGCGCACGCACAGCAGACCGCGCCGACGTTGGCTCAGGCGGAAGCACTCGCGCGCGACGGCCAGCACCTCGAGGCCGCCAGCCGTTACGAGCGGCTCGCGCACCGCGGCTTCATGAACTGGGACGCCGCCACGGCGCTGCTCGCCGCGCGTGAGTACGTCATCGGCGGCGCCGTGAACGACGCTCAGCGCCTGGTCGCCAAGGTCCGCGGCCGCGTCAGGAGCGACGACGAACGCGCGTTGCTTGCCGAGGTCGAGGCGCGTGTTGCGCTCGCAGGTGGCGACGCAGCCCGCGCCCTCTCGATCCTGCGGACGTTGGCGCAACCCTGGCCGGCCGAATCGGCACCGGAGCTGCTCGCGTTGCGCGGACAGGCCGAGATCGCGACGGGCGATGCGCTCGGCGGTGTGCGCACTTTCGAAGAACGCGCTGCGTTGCTCGCCTCGCCGGCCGCCCGGGCCGAGAACGACCGCCTGCTGTATGACTGTCTGCGGCAGCGCCCGCCCGGCGCTGTCACTGCTGCCGGGGTGTCGGAGCGCGAGCGCGGCTGGCTCGAATTGCCGGCCGTCGTGACGGCAGGCAGCGATGACGCTGCAGACGCGGCGACCTTGGCCGCCTGGATGGGACGGCATCCGGGACACCCGGGCGCGGCATTCCTCCCAGATGCGGGCCAGGCCCAACCGGGCTTCGCGACGATCGGCGGCGAACGCTCGACGAACATCGCCCTGCTGCTGCCGCTTTCCGGCAAGCAGCAGTCGGCGGGCAGCGCGGTGCGCGATGGCTTCGCAGCGGCCTGGTTCGCCTCGTCGCCCGCCGACATGCGGCCGCGCATCGAGATATACGACACGGCCACTCCCGATGCCGCCGCTGCTTACCAGCGTGCCATCGCAGACGGTGCCCGGATGGTCGTCGGGCCGCTGACCAAGGAAGAAATCGCCGCTGTCGTCGCCTCGCAACCGGCGGGGCTGCCCGTCCCGACTCTCGCGCTGAATTCCGCCACTGTGACGCCCGGCGTGGCCACACCCGCCTTTCTCTACCAGTTCGCGCTCGATCCGGAACAGGAAGCACGCGCGGTCGCGCGACGGATCGCGAACGATGGCTGGGTGCGCGGGGTCGCGCTGTTCCCGGACAACACGTGGGGCCAGCGAGTGCACGACGCCTTCGTGCAGGAACTGCAGGCGGCCGGCAGCGTCACGCTGATGTCGTCGCAGTATTACGCGGCGGGTGCCAGGGATTTTTCCGGGCCGTTGCGGGCAGTGCTCGGCCGTTACGGCGGCGCGGGTGATCGCAGCTCCAGTCCGAGTCAGCCTATGCCGCCGCGCAACGCCGTGAGCGAACAGGCGTCGGGACCCCAGTTCGCCTTCGTCGCGGCGACCCCGCAAGCCGCGCGGGCGATCCGCCCGCAGTTGCGCTTCCAGATGACGTACGACCTGCCGCTCTACGCGACTTCGGACGCCTGGGATCCCAGCGTGCGCGCGGCCGCCGACATGGATGGCATGGTGTTTCCCGAAATGCCTTGGCTGCTGTACGGCGGCCAGGGCGCACCGGAACTCTGGGACGCGCTGCAGGAGGACTGGTCGGCGCGATCGCGCGGGCGGCTGCGTCTCATCGCGTTCGGTTACGACGCGTTCCGCCTCGCGCAGCAACTTGCCAGTTCCGGCGGCATCGCGGCTGGCGTCGACGGCCTGACCGGCGTGCTGGAACTCGATCGCGCCGACGGCCGCGTGCAGCGCAGCCTCCAGTTTGCGCGTGTCGAATCGGGCAAGCCGCAGGCCGCGGGCTCGACCGCAACGGTCTTTCGCGAGACTCCGCCCGCAAATTCGACAGGCGATCCGCCACCACGATAGGCGACAAGGGTCGGCCTGCCGTCATCACGACGGTGCCGCAGGGTCGCCCGATGCCTCGATTACCCGAACCCACGCCGGCCACGACGACCGACATCGGCCGGGCCGCCGAGTCGCGCGCGCTGCGGCATCTCGAAGCAGCGGGCCTCGTCCTGCTCACGCGCAACTATCGGTGCCGCGCCGGCGAGATCGACCTGGTCATGCTCGACCCCGGGGCCAGCGTGCTGGTGCTCGTTGAAGTAAGGTCGCGCTCTCGCAGCGACTACGGCCAGGCCGCAGCGACCATCAGTCTCGCGAAGCAGCGCCGGTGTTCACTGGCGGCTCGCCATCTGTTGCTGACGCGGCGCGAACTGCGGCGCCTGCGCGCGCGCTTCGACGTGGTCGCGATCGATCCGTCGCCGGAGCCGGGCGATGCCCCGCTCGTCACGTGGATCCGCAATGCGTTCGTTCTCTGCTGATGGTGTCGCAACCGGCGACGTTGTGTCGCGGCCGCGCATTCCGGTCACGCCTGCGAAAACGCCGTAAACCCCGTTCCCTTCCCGTCGGTGTACCGACGGTTACGCGAGCGATAGCCGCTCGGCACCTGTCGAATTCGGTGAACGAACCGCCGCGCCAGACGGTCGCCGCTATTTGACGACCTTGAACCGCGCCCGCCGACTGTCAGTCGGTGAACTCGGCTTCGGACCCGGATCGTCACCAGGGGAACCTGGTGCGCTCGCGGTGTCGCCCGTCGGCGGCTGCGCAGGAGAATCCGCGTCGTCTTCCGCGAAGATCATGCCTTGCCCGGTTTCGCGCGCGTAGATGGCGAGCACTGCGATGATCGGCACGCGCACCGACATGCTGGCCCCGCCGAAACGTCCGCTGAAACTGACTTCTTCGTTGCCGAGACGCAGGTTCGCCGTCGCGCTCATGCTCACGTTCAGCACGATCTTGCCGTCCTTGACGTACTGCCGCGGCACCTCGACGCCGGCGGCGTTCGCGTCGACGACGAGATGGGGCGTGCAGTGGCTGTCGGAGATCCACTCGTGGATGGCGCGCAGCAGGTAAGGCCGGCGCGCCTTCATGGGCGGCCCGGACGCAGGAGGAGCCGGGGGTGTGCTGCCGCTCGTCGTCACGGCGCCAGTATGCCGCGGAGCGCGACACCGGGGGGAAGGATCAAGCGCCGCCCGGCCTCAGCGGCGCGTCGACGACGGCGGATTGCGCATGTCGCGTTCCGCGTCGCTGAGGCTGCGCTGGAAAGCGGGGCGGGCGAAGACTTTCGTCGCGTACTTGTCCACTGACGGAGCGGCCGCCGTGATCGCCGCCGCATCGACGTCCCACCGCGACAGTCGCCACAGGATCGGGGCGACCGCTGCGTCGAGCTGGGAAAACTGGTCCGACAGGAACCACGGCCGCATGCGGAACAGCGGCTCCGAAGCCAGGATGCTTTCGGTCAGCATCTTGCGCGCACGTTCCTTGTCGCGACGGTCGGCTCCCGAACCGGGCTCGAGCACATCCGCGACCGCATACCATTCCTGTTCGATGCGGCGCAGCGCAAGCCGTGCGTGCGCACGTGCCCCGGGATCCGTCGACGCCATCGAGGGATGCGGGAAGCGTTCGTCGATGTACTCGCAGATGATGCCGGGCTCGTAGACCACGACGTCGCGGTCCACCAGCGTCGGCACGGTCTGGTACGGGTTGAGGTCGATCAGGTCCTCGGGCGGGCGCACGAGGTCGGTTTCCACGATGCGCGTCGCGAGGGCCTTCTCGGCCAGCACGAGTCGCACACGGTGACAGCGCGCGTCCGCGGCGCGTGAATAGAGCGTCATCATGCTGAGGAGTCTCCTAATCCAGCAGCACGAACCACCGCGGCAGGCTGCGCGCTCGGCGATGGCTGCAGTTCCCCGACCGCTCCGCGCGGCGCCTCGATGAGGCGCCACGGAGGAGACGATGGGGACCGCGCCGGCCTGGGCCGGCTTACTTCACGTCCTTCCAGTATTCCTTCTTGAGCGCGTACGCGAGCAGCGTGAAGAACACCAGGAATGCAATGACCCAGTAACCCAGCGCCTGGCGCCTGGCCTGCACCGGCTCACCGATGTACTCGAGGAAGTTGACAGTATCACGGACGAACGCATCGTATTCCTCGGGGTTCAGCTTGCCGGGAGTGGCCAGCTTGAATTCGCTGAAGCGCTTCTGCACGTTGCCCTGCGCGTCCGTGTGGCCTTCCCAGACCGCTTCCTGCGTGCCCTGCAGTTCCCACAGCACGTGCGGCATGGCCGTGCCGGGCAGCGCCAGGTTGTTCACGCCGGTGCCCTTGGTCGAGTCGGCGTAGAACGACTTCAGGAAGGTGTAGACATAATCCGGGCCCTTGCTGCGCGCGACCAGGGACAGGTCGGGCGGCGCCACGCCGAACCACTGCTTGCCGTCGTCCGCGTGCAGGCTGTTGGTCATCGTCGCATGCGGCGAATCACCCGAGAACATCAGGTTGTCCGTCATCTGCTTCTCGGTGAGGCCGATGTCGGCGGCCACCCGGTTGTAGCGCACGTACTTGGCCGAGTGACAGCCGATGCAGTAGTTGACGAAGTTCTTCGCGCCCCGCTGCAGCGACGCCTGGTTGTGGATGTCGTTGTTCGCCTTCTCGACGTGCGTCTCGCCGCCCGCGGCGAAGGCCACGCTCGGCACGCCGGCCAGCGCCGCGACGAACGCGAGGATCATCGGCTTGTGGCGATCAATGCGCATGGTAGGTGACCCTCGTCGGCACGGGCTTGGTCTTGTCGATGCTCGAGTACCACGGCATCAGCAGGAAGAACGCGAAGTAGACGACCGAGAAGACGCGTGCCGCCATCGTGTAGGCGGGTGACACCGGCTGCAGGCCGAGGTAACCCAGCGCGACGAAGCTGATCGCGAACGAGTACAGGAAGAACTTGAAGAGCGGGCCGCGGTAGCGGATCGACTTGACCTTGCCGCGGTCGAGCCAGGGCAGGAACACGAACAGCACCACCGCGACGCCCATCAGCGCGGCGCCGAGCGCCTTGCTCGGGACGGCCCGCAGGATCGCGTAGAACGGCGTGAAGTACCACACCGGCGCGATGTGCGGCGGCGTCTGCAGCGCGTTCGCCGGCTCGAAATTGGCGTACTCGAGGAAGTACCCGCCGAGCGTCGGCGCGAAGAAGATGATCAGGCAGAACAGGATCAGGAAGACCCCGAGGCCTACCATGTCCTTGACCGTGTAGTACGGGTGGAAGGCGATGCCGTCGAGCGGGATGCCGTCCGGTCCCTTGACCTTCTTGATCTCCACGCCGTCCGGGTTGTTGGAGCCCACTTCGTGCAGCGCCATCAGGTGCGCGATCACGAGG
>JBAVJR010000375.1:0-8557 GCA_049687855.1 Steroidobacteraceae bacterium
ATGCTGGCCGAGATGTTGGTGGCATCCGACGACGCCACGGCCGGCTCGGTCATCGCAAAGCCGGAGCGGATCTCGCCTGCGAGCAGCGGCTTGAGCCAGCGCTCCTTCTGCTCGTCGTTGCCGTAGCGCACCAGCACTTCCATGTTGCCGGTGTCGGGCGCGGCGCAGTTGAGCGCTTCGGGCGCGATATGCGAGCGTCCGGTGATCTCGGCGAGCGGCGCGTACTCGAGGTTGGTGAGCCCGGCGCCGTGCTCGGATTCGGGCAGCCACAGGTTCCAGAGCCCGGCGGCGCGCGCCTTGTCCTTCAACTCTTCCATCACGCGCGTCGGTACCCAGCCGTTGCCCTGCGCCTTGTTCGCCTCGACTTCGGCGAAAAAACGCGCCTCGTTCGGATAGACGTGCTCGTCCATGAATGTGGCCAGGCGCGCCTGCAGGTCCTTGACCCGTGGGGAATGCTCGAAGTCCATGGTGTCGCCCTCCGTCAGCTTCGCTTCTGCCGCGGCGCGAGTGCCGCGGCAGGCAGGATCTTCAGCAGCTGCGCGATGATCGTCCACGGCAGCACCGGCACCCAGCGCTTGCCGACCCGGCGCTCGATCATGCGCGCCATGATCGCCGCGCCCCTGTCCGCGTCGATCAGGAACGGTCGCGCACCCTTGTCGCGATTGATGTCAGTGTCGATGAAACCCGGTGCCAGCTCGGTGACGACGACCGGTGTTCCGCGAAGTTCGGCACGCAGGGACTGCAGGTAGCGATGCAAACCCGCCTTGCTGGCGCTGTACGCGCCAAATCCAGGCAAGCCCGTGGAGCCCGCGACCGACGTCACGCCGACGACCTGGCCAGAACCCTGTGCGCGAAAGATCGGCAATGCGGCTTCGATCGTCGCGATCGCGCCGAGCAGGTTGACGTTGAGTGTCTCGCGCATCAAGGGCAGCTTGCCCCTGCCCGTGGGCGTAAGGGGACCCACGCCCGCGTTGGCCACGATCACGTCGAGCCGGCCGAGCTCCGCGGCAGCTCGCTGCACAGCCGGCTCGATCGCGTCGGTGTCAGCGACATCGAGCGCGATCGTCACGACCTGCGGGGCCCCGGCGGCCAGCAACCGCGGCGCCAGTGCGTCCAGGCGATCGAGGCGGCGCGCCGCAATCGCGAGGCGGTAGCCTCGTCGCGCAAACTCGAGGGCGAGGCCCGCGCCGATGCCGGAGGACGCCCCCGTGATCAGCATGGACCGGGCCCCGGGCGTCTTCGTTGCTGCCGTCACCGCATCACCCACATTTCATTGCACCTGACGTTCCATGATACGCCCCGGCGGCCCGTCGCCGCCGTCCCGGTCCATTGGCACGTGCTCCAACAAGCCCGTCTGGGCAGCGCGTCCGGCCTCTGTTAGCTTCGGCTCCATGGCGAAAACACCCGGCTTGATGGACCTCATCGCGCTCGTTCCGGCCGCGGACATCGCGCGTGCCGCGAAATCACTCGGACTGGATCCGGAGGCGCTCACCAAGCGCCTGCTGGCGCTCGATTCGACCGGCATAGGCGCCCGCCTCGTCGACACGGCGACACGGGCGCTCAAGCCCGGCGAGGCTGCCGGTCGCCTGGTGATCGATCATGCGGCCCGCATCTTCACGCAGGCGCGCGACCTCACGCGCGATCTCGAAGAACTCGCTGGCCTGCAGGCCCCCGAACTGCATTTCGGCACGGACATGTTCGCTGCGGAATTGCCGCTGGGCGCGGCCTTGGGTCGCATGGCGTCAGCCAACTCCCGTCTGCGCGTGCACGCCGAGACCAGCGATTTCGAGCATCTTGCGCGCGAGGTGCTGGCGGGCAGGCTCGAGTTCGCCGTCGGGGACACGGCCGGCGCCGAGCGGCATCCCACGCGCCTCGCCATCGAGCCGGTGGCGGAACACCGCATGTTCTTCTTCGTGCAGCAGGGACATCCACTGGTTGCAGCCAAGGAACACTCGCTCGAAACCATCCTGGTGTTCCCGCTGGCGTCGCCGCGGTTGCCGCAGCGCATGGCTGTGCACCTCGGCAAGGACGCCGCACACGCGCGCGTGGACCGCGAGACCGGCGACCTCACGCCCAGCCTCATGGTCGACAGCTTTGCCGTTGCGCGCAACGCGGTCATGGCGGGCGATGCCGTGGGCCTGGCGCCGCTCGTGGCACTGGAGCAGGACCTCCGCGCCAGGCAGATCGCGCTGCTGCCCTTCACTGCGCCATGGCTGCAGCTGAGCTACGGCCTGTTCTACACGCGCAAGCGACCACTCTCGCGCGTCGCACAACTGTTCATGACCCAACTGCGACAGGCCGAAGTGGTCCTGCAGGCACGCGAGCAGCGCGCGCTGGCGCGGCTCGAAGGCAAGACGCGCACGCGCAGGTCCGCGGCGAAACGCAAGGCGAGGGCCCCTGCTGAATCGGCGGCTGGCGGGGCGAAGTCAGCCACTGGTACTGCCTCCACTGCTCGCCGCACGCGGGCCCGCCAGTGAAACGCCTGGCCTTCGGTCTCGTGTCCCTGGGCGTGTGCGCCGTGGGCCTCGCCGCCGACGCGATGCCGGCCACGTACCGCCTCGACCTCTTTCACACCGGCGGCAAGGGCGTGGAAATTTTCGCAGTCGACCGCTTGCGGCAGGAGCCTTTGCCGTGGCCCGGCCACCCTTCCCGCGCGACCGACGACGGCAAGTCCGGCAGCTACCGCTTCGAAGTGCGCGATGCCGACGGCCAGTTGCTGCAGGCACGCGGCTACGCGTCGATCTTCGGCGAGTGGGTGACGACCGCTGATGCGCAGAGCCAGAACCGCACTTTCCACGAATCGCTGCGCTTCCCCGCGCCCGCGAAACCTGGCCCGGTGCAGGTGAAGATCTACCAGCGCGATGCGCAACAGGTCTTCCAGCCGGTGTGGGAGGTGAAGCTCGACACGACGGACATGTTCGTCGACCGCTCCCCGGCCGTGCCGCAGGACCTGATCGCGATCGAGCAACATGGTCCATCCCCGGACAAGGTCGACCTGCTGCTGCTTGGCGACGGTTACACCGCCGCGGAATGCGCGTCGAAATTCCGCGCCGATGCCGGACGCATGACGGCGACGCTGTTCCGGGCGCAGCCCTTCGCACGCCGCCGCCAGGACTTCAACGTGTGGGGCCTGTGCCCGCCAGCCGCTGAATCCGGCGTCTCGCGCCCGTCCACGGGCGTGCAGCGCGCGTCCCCGGCCGGCGCCACCTACGACGCGTTCGGCAGCGAACGCTATGTGCTCAGTTTCGAGAACCGCGCGCTGCGCGAGATCGCCGCGCAGGCGCCGTACGAAGCGCTGGTGATCCTCGCCAACAGCGACACCTACGGCGGCGGCGGCATCTTCGGCTTGTACTCGACCGTCGCGGTCAACAGTCCCTGGGCCGACTACCTGTTCGTGCACGAGTTCGGCCACCACTTCGCGGCGCTCGCCGACGAGTACTACACCTCGCCCGTCGCCTATGCGGCGCCGACCACGATCGTCGAGCCCTGGGAGCCGAACGTCACGGCGCTGCTCGACAAGGACCAGCTCAAGTGGCGTCGCCTCGTCGCGAGGAGCACCCCGGTGCCGACGCCGTGGCCGAAGGAGGCGTTCGAAGCCTACCAGCGCGACGTGCAGGCCCGCCGCAAGCAGATCCGTGCCGATCGTCGGCCCGAAAGCGAGATGGACGCGCTGTTCCGCGAGGAACAGGCGCACGTCACGAAACTGTTGGGCCGCGAGCGGTACCGCTCGGCTGTCGGCGCATTCCAGGGCGCCAATTACGACGCGCAGGCGTATTACCGCCCGCAGCTCGACTGCATCATGTTCACTCGCGACCAGGTGCCCTTCTGCCGCGTGTGCGAGTCGGCCCTGGAACAGGTGATCGACTCGATCGTACCGGCTACTGCGCGGCCCTAGGAGCAGGCGTGCCGGACCTCGACCTTAACCTCGCATGGAATTTCGCCACCGCGCTGCTGATCGGCGCGTTGGTCGGCATCGAGCGCGAGCGGCACAAGCAGCGCCACGAGCATCCCGAGATCGCTGGCCTGCGCACCTTCATCCTGGTGGCGCTGTTCGGCGCGCTGAGCGGCTGGGTCAGCCTGGTGCTCGAGACACCGTGGGTGCTTGCGGCCGGTCTCATCGTGATCGCCGCGACGGTGCTCACCGGTTACGTCCTCAGCGTGCGACTGAATCCGGAGGGCCTGGGACTGACGACGGAACTCGCCGCCGTCGCGACCTTCCTGCTCGGCGCGCTCGCACTGCTCGGCCAGCGGGAACTCGCCGTCGGAGTCGGCGTGACCGTGGCGGCGGTGCTGGCCTACAAGCAGCCGCTGCACGGGTTCGTCGGCCGGCTCGACAGCGACGACGTCTACGCCGTCCTGCGGCTGCTGATCGCGACGTTCATCATCCTGCCGATCCTGCCGGACCAGACGATCGACCCGTGGGATGCGCTGAATCCCCAGTCGCTGTGGCTGCTGGCACTGCTGATCGCGGGCCTGTCGCTGGTCGGCTACGTGCTCACGCGCATGCTCGGCGCGCACCGCGGGATTCCGCTCACCGGCCTGTCCGGCGGCCTCGTCTCATCGACCGCAGTCACGTTGTCGTTCGCGCGGCAGAGCCGCGAGCCGCAGTACGCGGCAGCCAACTCGGCCATCGCGAGCGGCATCCTGCTCGCGTGGACCGTGAGCTTCGTGCGCGTCGTGGTGGAAGTGCTGGTGGTCAACCGTGCCCTGCTGCCGTCGCTGCTGCCCGCCATGCTCGCGATGACCGTGGCGTGTGCCGCCTTCGCGGCATGGCACCAGCGGCGTGCCGGGCAGGAGCTCCAGGCGCAGGACGTGCCGCTGCGCAATCCATTCAGCCTGACCTCCGCCATCAAGTTCGCCGCGCTGTTCGCGGCGGTGCTGCTGGTCGTCAAGATCGTACAGGCGCACGCGCCGGAAACCGGCCTGTACTTCGTCGCTGCGCTGGCCGGCACGACCGACGTGGATGCGATCACGCTGTCGATGGCGCAGTACGCGCGCGAAGGCAGCCAGGTTGTCGCCTCCCATGCGATCACGATCGCCGTGCTGAGCAACACGGTCATCAAGGCCGGCATGGTCACGGCGCTCGGCACGCCGGCCCTGCGTGGTTCGATTCTCGTGGCGACTGCCGGCATACTCGTCGCCGGCGTCGGAGCAATCCTGCTGACCTGACCCGCGATGGATCACGCCAGGAGCACCGGGATGCCGCAGGGAACGACTGACTTCACGCTCGACCCGCTCGCTTCGCCGCTGCGCCAGCCGCGCGTGGCGCGCGCGCTGACATGGACCCTCGGGGTCCTGCTCGGCTTTGCCGCCCTGGTCATCTGCGCCGTCGTGGCCGGACCGGGCTCCGCCGCCACGGGCGTGTTCGTGCGTGCGCTGGCCCTGTCGTCCGCGATGTCGCTGATCCCTGTCCTGATCCTCTGGCATCTCGACCGCCGCGAACGCGAGTCACCCTATGCGTTTGCATCGGCGTTCCTGTGGGGCGGGCTCATCGCCACCACGGTGGCACTGCCGCTCAACACGGCGGCGATCATGTCGGTCACGCAATGGCTCGAGCAGTTCCCCGAACTCGGCGCGATGCTCGGCCCCGACGCCGCGATGATGATCGGCGCGCCGCTCTCGGCCCCGATCGTCGAGGAGACGACCAAGGGCATCGGCATCGTGCTGCTGTTCTGGCTGCTCCGTGGCGAGTTCGACAACGTGCGCGACGGGTTCATCTACGGCGCCTTGATCGGCGCCGGCTTCAACTGGTTCGAATCGGCGCTCTACGTGCAGCAGAACTTCGTCGAATTCGGCACGGCTCCGTACGGGTTCCAGATCGGCACGCGCTTCGCGTGGCTCGGCCTCGCCGGCCATGCGCTGTTCTCCGGGATCTTCGGTGCAGCGCTGGGCATGGAGCGCGCCACGTCGAAGCTGTGGCTGCGCATGCTGGCGCCCATCGGCGGGTTCGCGCTGGCCGTCCTCGGGCACGCGTGGAACAACTCGCTGCCGCTGTTCATGGCGCTCGCCGCCGCGCAGGCCGGCGAGGCTGCACCGACCGAGGTGCTCGCGCCACCGACCTACGCCCTGTGGGATGCCATGATCACGGCCAGCCTGACCAACCTCGTCGTGTTCCTGCCGTTCGCGCTGCTGCTCGTGTTCGTCCTCTATCGCAGCGGCAAGGCCGAGCGGCGCGTGATCGTCGAGGAACTCGCAGACGAGGTCGGGCACAGCGTCACGGCCGCGGAATTGGCCGCGATCGAAGCGGACCGCACCTTCCGCACGCGGCGCATCGATCCGCGCCACGCGCGGGTCTCAGCGGCCCTCGTCAACTCCCAGAACGAACTCGCGTTTCGCAAGCGCCGGCTGAAGAGCCGCGGCCTGGACCCGTCGCTCGACAGCCTGCTCGAACAGCGCCGGGCGCAGATTTCGGCATTGCGACAGAAGCTTCCGGGATGACGGCGTGGAACGCGACCAATTCGCAGCAACTACGTATTCCGGCCGCGACTCCGGGGACGCACATTGCCTGTGCTAGAAAGTGCCCCAGGAGCCTTCCATGTCCAAGAGCCGTAACGTCCTCATCAGCCTCGTAGCCGCCGCTGCCTGCTTCGCGATTCCCGCCCAGGCCGCCGACAAAGTGTTCACGGCAGCCATGGACGGGGCCCAGTGCCTGCCTGACCCCATCGATACGAAGGCAACCGGCACGGTCGAGCTGCGCCTGAGCGCGGACGGCAAGAGAATCGATTACAAGATCACGCTCGACAAGCTGCTGAATCCGTCCCAGGCGGACCTGCACCTCGCCCCCGCAAGCCAGAACGGAAAGGTCGTGATCAAGCTGTGGCCGCACGGCAACGCGGCCGGCAAACGCGGTGAATTCACCGGCGTGCTGGTGGAAGGCTCGTTCGACGCCGGCGATTTCGACGGCCCGATGATCGGCTCCACGATGGGCGAGTTCATCGAGGAGATTCGCGCCGGCAACACGTACGTCAACGTGCACACCTACGACGGCACTGACCCACCCTACTCGGGTCCGGGCGACTACCGCGCCGGCGAGATCCGCGGCCAGTTGCAGTAACCGGACCCGCTCCGGGTCCTAGAGGCGGAACACCCGCCTCGCGTTCGCGCCGAGGAAGCCTTCCGCGACCTCGGCGTCGAGCTGCAGTTCGGCAAGGCCTGCCAGCGCCTTGACCGGCGGAATCATCGGCCAGTTCGTGCCGAACAGCACTTTCCGCCGGCCGTGCCCGCGCAGGTACTCCACCAGCGCGGCCGGATACCGCCTGACCGTGTAGGCCGAAGTGTCGATGTAGACGTTTGCGTGCTTGGTCGCGACCGCAATCATTTCCTCGGTCCACGGGTACCCGATGTGGCCGCCGACGATGACGAGGCCAGGGAAGTCGATCGCCACCTGGTCGATGTACGGTATCGGTCGCCCGTACTCGGACGGCATCAGCGGCCCCGTGTGCCCCACCTGGGTGCAGAACGGGATGCCGAGCTCGCAGCACTCGCTGTAGACCGGATAGAAGCGCGCATGCGTCGGCGGCAATTCCCACAGCCACGGCAACACGCGGACCGCCTTGAAGCCCAGTTCACGCACACAGCGGCGCAGTTCCTGCACGGCGGCCCGCGGCCTTGAAATGTCGAGCGAGGCGACGCCGGCCAGCCGGTCGGGGGCCTGCCGCACGAACGATGCGACCTCGTCGTTGGAGATGAGATCGCCGTGCGGCCCCGTCCATGCACTGATCAGGCTGCGGCCCACGCCGCCCTCGTCCATCGCCGCGAGCGTGGCGGCAAGGGGCAACTCGCCCGTGGCGGCGGCCAGCGTGCCCTTCGTCCAGCGACGCAGGGATTCGAACATCGGGTGCTCGAGATGACGCGCCGTCGGGTGCTGCGCCCAGGCGTCGATGATTTCCGTGGCCATGCACCCGAGGATCGCCCCGGACGCGCCGCGAATCAACCGCGCCGCCCACCCATAGTCACTCTCTATCGTTCTTCAAAGAACAATCTATTGGCCCTACCGGCCCGGCGTCCGGACAATGCCCGCCATCGCAGCTTTAACCCCCCTTGCCGTCGCGGCAAAACCACCTGGAGCCAGCACTCATGTCTCTCATCAACACCACTGTCCCGGCCTTCAAGACGCAGGCTTTCCACAACGGCAAGTTCGTCGAAGTCAGCCACGAGACGATGAAGGGCAAGTGGTCGGTCGTGATCTTCATGCCAGCCGCCTTCACCTTCAATTGCCCGACCGAGGTCGAGGACGCGGCCGACAACTACGCCGAGTTCCAGAAACTCGGGGCCGAGGTGTACATCGTCACGACCGACACGCACTTCTCGCACAAGGTGTGGCACGAGACCTCGCCGGCCGTCGGCAAGGCGAAGTTCCCGCTGGTCGGCGACCCGACGCACACCCTCACGCGCGGCTTCGGCGTGCACATCGACGAAGCGGGCCTCGCGCTGCGCGGCACGTTCGTGATCAACCCGGACGGCGTGATCAAGACCCTCGAGATCCACGACAACGCGATCGCCCGCGACGTCAAGGAAACGCTGCGCAAGCTCAAGGCCGCCCAGTACGTCGCCGCGC
>JBAVJR010000376.1:0-6772 GCA_049687855.1 Steroidobacteraceae bacterium
GACCAATTACGAATGGCACGATCAGCGATTGGCTTGATCGGCCTATGGCCAGACCCGCAAAGATCTGGCCGACGACGGTTGACAGTGCTATTGCAGCCTTCGATAGTCCCAGCGCCCTGAATTGGCCAAATCGCAGCGCGACATATGCGGCCGCCGTGTACCAAGCGATGCTGGCTCCACCCGCTGCCACCCACGGCCACCAGACGACCAGACCGGGGAAGCGGCGAAATGGATAGCTGCTGGCCGGCAACAGCAGCAGTATCGAAGCACATGCGATGGCGGCAATGCCGGACAATAGTACGCAGAGCCAGAACACCGCGGAACCATCACTATCGTCTCGCGGCAGGCCAATGGCGAACTCGTACCTGCCCGCTGCGACAATCGCGAGCAAGATCGAGAAACCAGAGAATACAGAGAAAGCTCCAAAATCTGCGGGTGCAAATATTCTCGGCAAAATCACCATGGCCGCGGCCGAAATGACCTGCGCCGCGGCAGTCCATGACATCAATACGGCAATGCTGCCAAGAAGCCCGGACCTGGTGATATTGGCGCGTACTTTATTGGCCCATGGCAGCATCAGCGGAAAACACTGGCCGGGAGGCGGGAGGCACGTCCATGCTGCGAAGTCGACGCACCCTCATTAGAGACCTCATCCGACCGGGAGGCATGCGCTCCCCGAATCGGCGAAGCGTCCGGGCCGGACGGTTCACGAACGTCAGGGCGTGCATCGCGTCGCCTCACCAGCACTTCTCGTCGTCGATCAGGAAGTTGGCGCCTGGCGTGCGAAATTCATCCTCACGCGCGCGACAAAATCGAATGCTAAAACAGCGAGAATGGAGCAAATCCCTCCGAACACGAGTGACCAGAACATCGTGCGGACTGGCCGGGGAGTGTTCGGTCGCAGCGGCGGCCTGGCCTCGTCAACCACCCGAAACGCGAACTCGACCGATCCTGCAGCCAACATCTTCTTATTGAGCTCGTTTTCGAGCAACTTCGCAGCCGACTGCTTCAGCACGACGCTCTCGGTGTGCTCGACCTGTTGCCGCAAATAGGAAATATTCTGGTCGGCCTCCTCGAGTGACCGATGCCGCATCTCCTCGTTGAGCTGAAGCACGATCAAATTAGCCCATTCGGCGGCGACATCGGGGTCCGTCCATTCCACGGCGACATAGACGAGACCCGTCTTCTTGTCCTGGCTCACGCTCAGGATATTGCGCATGAAATGCTCGACTGCGAAGTCAATCTCGGCGGCAGCCGACTCATCGATCGACCTGAATGGCCGTGGCCAGCGCGACTCGTCGACAAGCTGCACAAGCTTACGAGTCTCCAGGAATCGTCGCGAAAATCCCTTTGAACGCAATACGGCAAGCGGCTCTTCCTTGCTGCCCTGCGCCAGATTGATGCCTAACGTGCTGGCAAGGCCGCCGAGTTGGCCCACCTGAGCCATCAGGCCCGCCGCCCCGCCGTTCGACTCGCGCGGCAGAACGATTGCCTCGGCGCGGTACAAGCGCGGCGCCAGGAACAGGTATGCAACTGCCAATGCGATGGCGAGCAAAGTTCCGGCGATAACCCAACCCCGGCGACGCCAGATACGCACCGCCACATCCATTGTGTCCACCACTCCCGCCGAATGTGGCGTATCGATTAACACTACGCGTGCCTCCTGCGCGAGAGCCCGCTAACGATCTTGTCGTCCTGCATTCGTGGCGCACTCAGAACGAATTCACCGCTGCAACCGCAACGGCTATGTTGTAAATGATCGTCGTCACCGCCGTCCACAGCGGCAGCGGCCTCATGCGTTCCGCGTCCAACGGCACGACGACCGTGTCGCCTGGCGTGATGACGCCCTTGTCACCTCCGAACCAGCGGCTGCCGCCATCGCCGGTCACGCTGCCGTTCGCACGCACGACGTAAATGCGCTTGTCGTCGGCCTTCTTCGTGGTGCCACCACTGAGGCGGATGTAATCCTCACGCGACAGCTTCGAGTCGTACAGGTGCGAGGTCGGACTCTGGACTTCGCCGATCACCGTCACCTCCTGCGCGGTCTGCGGCACGCGCAGGATGTCGCCGTCCTTGAGGATAACGTCGCCCTGCGCGCCCGGCTCCTTGGCCAGCATGTGATCGAGGTCGATGACGAGGCGTCCCACGGGTTGCGCGCTGTTCAGGTCTGCCAACAGTGTCTGGCCGATTGCTACCGTCTCCGAGGCCTGCTGCGCACCCTCGGCGGAAGCCTGCGCCGCCTGCAGCGCCAGCGTGCCGAGGTCCTGCTTCAGTCGGTTGGCGAGCGCCTCGATCTGGCGTTTCTCGCGTTCCTTCAGTGACTCGCGCGTAAAGACGCTGCCCTGCGGAAACGCCAGCGGGGTCAAGCCTCCGGCGCGGTCGATCAGGGATCGCAGCGTCTCGCCGCGCGCAATCGGGTATTCACCGGGGAACCGCACCTCGCCTTCGAGGCGCACCGTTTCCTGGGCCGACCACTCCGAGATCGCCTTCACCACGAGGAAATCGAACGGCTTGAGCGCGAGGTCGGCGGCGGCTTCGTTCGCCATCGCGCGCTGCAGGTCGACGGTCAGGACCTCGGACTTGCGAGTCTGCCCGTCGTGAACCTCGTAGCGAGCCAGGTCCGCAGCCCCGCCGTAGGCCTCCTCGGCGAGCCCGCCGCCGGCCCGGACCAGGTCGCTGACCGTCATGCCGGGTTCGAGCGGATACTCGCCGGGCACACGTACCCGGCCCGACACGCGCACGACCTGCGACGGCTCTCCGCGCACTGCCTGCAGCTTCAACTCCTCGAGAATTGGATCGAGAATTGCACGCCGGCCCGTCTCCAGGTCGAACACGTAAATCCGGTCGCGAGGTGCCAGCGTCGGATTGGCCGTCGACGAGGGCGTACGCCAGGCTGCGAGCAAGTCCGCCGAAATCACCTGCACGAGCCGCGTGCCGGGCTGCTCGCGTCGAATCATGACGTAGCTCATGTCCGCGTTGGGCTTGAGTTCGTCCGAATTCGGAATGACGTCGGTCAATCGCATGCCGCTGCGATACTGGAACGAACCAGGGCGCAGCACGTGACCATCGAGTGCGATGGAATTCGAATAGGTCGGCTTGACGGTCGGGATGCGCAACACGTCACCGCTACGCAGCCTGGTGGCACTCGCCTGGGGACTGCCCAGGTCCACGTCGAGCACGACGCGTTCGCGGCGCTCGTCGATGCGTTCCAGCGTCGCGAGACGGGGATCCGCCTCGGCAGTCAGGCCGCCGCTGAGGTAAAGCAAGTCGGCAACTGAACTCTCGCCCTTCAGTTCATACAGGGCGGGCCTGCGGACCTCGCCCTTGATGCCGACCGTGGTGGACACGGGCGGTATGAAGATCACGTCACCGGGCCGCAGGCGCGCGTCGCCTGACGTATCGCCCCGGAGGAGCAGATCGTAAAGATCGAGGCGCGCCACGACGTTGCCGCCACGCTTGAGCTGGATGTTGCGCAGGGATCCGATGGTCTTGACTCCGCCGCTCGCGAACAGCGCGTTGGTGACTGTCGCCAGGCCGCTGACGGTGTAGGACCCCGGCTTTTCAGCCTCACCCAGCACGAAGACCCGGATCGAGCGCAGGTCACCCAGGGAGACGATGGCCTCGGTGCCGATCATCTGCTCCTGCACTCGCTGCTCGATGCGAGACTTCGCCTCGTCGATGCGCAGGCCACTCACGGCTATCGCTCCCAGCTCCGGGAACATGATCCGCCCGTCGCGGTTGACCACGAGCGAGTACTTGCCTTTGGTGCTGCCGATCAGTTGCACGTCGAGACGATCGCCGGGCCCGACGACGTACTCGGACGGCACCGGAATGTCGGTGACCGG
This sequence comes from Steroidobacteraceae bacterium, assembly GCA_049687855.1. Lineage (GTDB taxonomy): Bacteria > Pseudomonadota > Gammaproteobacteria > Steroidobacterales > Steroidobacteraceae > RPQJ01. The sequence goes on from JBAVJR010000376.1 coordinate 3,846, forward strand.
CGCGTACGTCGACGGCACGCCGGCAAAAAGGTCGTAGCCGAACGGCTTGAGGGCGTCCGTATCGGAGACTTGCAGGGGCAGCAGCGTCAGTCGAATTCGAAAGTCGCGCAGGAAGGGCTCGATGGCCAGCCGCTGGGTTGCCTGGATTGGGGTCAGGCCGGCGAGCGCCACATTGCCGAGCCCGGGAACGTCGAGATTTCCGCTGCGATTCAGACGGTAGGGATTGCCGCGGCGTACGGTCTCGATCAAGCGCTCGAGCCGCTCCTGCTCCGACTTGGCCCGCTCGATTTCCTTGCCGGTCGCCAGCGGGTTCGGGGGGGTCTGGACTTGACGCGCAGGTGCCGCACCCGCCGGTCCCCTGTCGGCAGGCGCCGCCGCCGTTGTCTGCAGGTTCTCTGGTTTTTGCGCCGTCTGGACGGTCCTTTCGGTCAGCACGCGTTCCTGACCCTCGAACTCCATCGGCTCCAGTTCCAGGATGAGCGTGTCACCGGCGGCGAGCCGCGGTTCGCCGTCCGGCGCCATACGATCGCTTTCGCGCTCGTCGGCTACCGCCCGCGGCGCCATCGTAGACGGCATCTTGATGGGCGCATCCGTGGTGGTGACGCCCGATCGCGACCCGCCCCCCGAGGCGTCGATGATGGCCTGCTGCTGGTCTGGCGGCAGGTTGCGGAATGCCTCGATCTGGCTCGCGCTCGGCGTCTGGCCGAGCGCAAAGACAGTCCATAGCGTCAATACTGTCGCCAGCGCGCCCCTGGCCAGCAGGCGCGTCCGGATCAATCTGGTCATGCAGTCACAGCCCCGTCGCGAGGATTGCGGGTTTCCGGCGAGCCACGCTGCTCAACGGAGTTCGTAGCGCCACGTCAACGATGCCCTGAAACCGTCGTCCGGCCGTTCGGTCCCGGTCGAGGCGACGTCGGCGTAGCCCAACAAGATCGCGATATTACCCCAAGCCAGCGGGCGCCCGTGCGCCAGGCTGACGTCGTTGACAGCGGCGGGCCCTTCTGCCAGCGAGTGCCCGGCAGCCATCCCGGCCCGGTTGAGCTTCACGTTCCGCGCCAGCAGGTTCCAGTGTCGCCCTGGACCGGTCATCCAGAGCACCCCCAGACCCACCGATTCACCGTCTGCATCGATCGTGTGCCCGATGGCGCGGCCTCGATACCGGTACCCGCTGGTATAGATGTGGTTGGTGTAGGCACAGCCGAAGGCGGGAGGAGAGGTCGGAAAGTCACAGGCCGTGTCGGCATACTCCAGGTGCATGCGCCAGGACGTGCCCCGCCATTGGCCCCAGGTTTCGGCCCCGAACAGACCGAGGTACCTCGAGGGCAGTGATCCAGCTTCGTCTTCGCCGATCGCCTGTGCGTAGAGCGCCATTGGCACGTGCCCCCCCGGCCACGACCAACGGACGTCAAATCCGGCCAGCTGATTGCCGGGCTCCTGGCCCAGGTCCTCGCTATTGTCGTCACCCGTCAAGAGATCGCCGAAGGTGCTCAGCCCGCACGGCCGTCCTTCGCCGCACCATTGCGCCGTGCGGCTGGCCGCGATCTGCAGCGACGGCAGCGGACGGGCTTCCGCCCTGATTCCGAACAACAATGCATGCGGATAGTCGCGGTCTTCCTCCAGCTGCCCCATGAACGTGCTCAGGCGCCACGGGCCCAGCCACTTCAGGATCGGCCAGCTGAAGGGCCGGGCCTCGTTGCGATCGAGCGCGATGGACGGCACGGGACGCGCGTTGTTCGACAGGATCAGGCTGCCCTCCCAGCTCGGGCCCCACCAGCGGTCGATGGCGCCGGCGCTGATGTTCCAATTGCCAAGCCGCGCCGCGATGTACGAACCGTCCAGTCGAAGTTCCTGCCCGTCGTCGGGGTCGGCCACGACCCCGGCGGACAGTTTCCACGACAGGCGGTCGCCGGCCTGGTCGGCCGCCACGGTCAGCTCACCCTCTTCACGCGGGGCATCGTCGAACGACCGCAGCGCCCAGGGATCGGACGTGCCCGCGGCCTCGACGGCAACGCCAATCTCCTGGCTCGCCGCCTCCATTGCGGCGCGTGCCTGGACTCGGCCCAGCGCGGATTGCAGTCGAGGGCTCAGGCCGGAAACCTCGATTGCAGCGATGTCTGCGCCAATGTCCGCCCACGGCAGCGGCCAGCTCATCGTGGGTGCATGCAGCACACCGGCATCGGCCAATTGCTGCAGGTCGTGCCGCAACGCGGTGTCGCCGGGGCCAATCCATGGCTCCGCGCGACTGGTCAACGGGCTGACCAGCATCACGGTGACCACCCATGCGAACCGCCTGAAGAGCGGCTGAACAGACTTTCCCGGGGCCACGATCGTCTTCAACGCAGCGCGTAGTTCCAGGTGACGTAGGCGCGCGGCAAGACGGCTTGGTCGCCTTTCCACTTGCGGTCCTGGCTGTCGACGCCAACGCCTCCCTCGAGCCAGCCCGAACGCAGCACTCGTCGGTAGCTGACATCCAGGCTGATCCAGTCTTCCGGACCCGGAGCGAACGAATGATACGGGTCCGGCACGGCGCCGCCTTCGTTGATCCTGCTGTAGCGCGCCAGCACGGTGAGGGTGTTGGCTGCGCTGTCGACCCGGATGTAGCGCGCAGAGTACATGTCGCCATCGCCATCCATGGAATGCCCCATGACCCGATCGTAATAGGTATAGCCGTCCGGGCTGAAGATCTCGCTGTTATAGGCGCAATCCCAGACCTTCTCGCCGTCGATGGTGCCACCGCAGCGTGTGTTGGACCATTCGAAGCCGGCGCGCCACGTACTGCCATCCCCCTCGTTTTCGCCCCAGGTTTCGAACCCGTACGTATCCAGACTGCGATAGGGCCGAGGAATCTTGTTGTCGATCGTTTCGCCCGTGTGCTGGTTGTACAGGGCGTATTTCCAGTGTCCGATTGGCGCGGCCCAGCGTATGTC
>JBAVJR010000377.1:0-11104 GCA_049687855.1 Steroidobacteraceae bacterium
GGCCGAGGCCCTTGATGATCTTCTTGACCAGGCGCTGCTGGTCTTCGCCGTCGAGGATCTGGAACCCCTGCGGCAACCCTGCCTCGCGCCAGTGCAGGCGCAGCAGGCGGTGGCAGATGCCGTGGAAGGTGCCGATCCAGAGCGGCGCGGAAGGCAGTCCGAGCTGGGTTTCGATGCGGTGCCGCATCTCGGCCGCCGCCTTGTTGGTGAACGTCACGGCGAGGATGCCGTGCGGCGACACGCCTTCGACCTGCACCAGCCATTCGACGCGGTGGGTGAGTACGCGCGTCTTGCCGCTGCCTGCGCCGGCCAGCACGAGCGTCGGCAACAGCGGGGCACTCACGGCCTGCCGCTGCGCGTCGTTCAGCGGCGCAAGAATGTGGGAAACGTCCATCGGAGGGTGGCGGATTCTACAGGACTCGGCTGCGCCTCGCGTAAAGTAACGGGCTCGCCCGGTCCCGGAAGTACAGGAAGTACAGGAAGTACAGGAAGTACAGGAAGTTCAGGAAGTTCAGGAAGTACAACCATGCATATCGCCACGCTTTCTCCTAACCGTCTTTTTTCATTCCTGGCCGCCGCCATCGTCGCGGGAGCCGGCGCCTTAGCGCCTGTTTGCGCGGCCGACGCGCCCGGTGCCGACGTCGCCTGGGATGCGGGCGTGACGAGTTTCATCGAGGGGCATTTCGCCGCCAACCCGGTGACCGCCGTCTACGCGGGCCGCCACGAGTTCGACGGCAAGCTGCCGGATCTCAGTGACGCTGCGCTGCGCCGCGACGTCGCCCGGATCGAGGCCGAACGCGCCCGCATCCTGGCCGTGGATGCCGGCCAGCTGTCGGAATCCCGCCAGCGCGAGCGCGCCTACCTGCTCGCCGCGCTCGACGTCGAGCTGTTCTGGAAGAAAGAGGCGGACTGGCCGCGGCGCAATCCGGCGTTCTACCTGGGCCTGCTCGACCCGGAGATCTACCTGAGCAAGCCCTATGCGCCGCTCGAGAGTCGCATGCGTGCCTATATCGCGTATGCCCGCGAGATCCCGCGCGCGGCCGCGCAGATTCGCGCGAACCTGCGGACGCCGATGCCGGCGCCGTGGATCGAATACGGCGTGAACGCATTCGGTGGCTTTGCCCAGTTCTACGGCAACGACGTGGCCGCGGTGTTCGCCAGCATCAAGGACCCGGCGCTGCAGTCGCAGCTGGCCGCTGCCAACGCAGCCGCAGCAAAGTCGATGCAGGAGCTGGCCGACTGGCTCGTCTCCGAGCGCAAGAACGCAACCGGGGACTACGCGCTGGGTCCGCAGCTGTTCGCGCGCATGGTCGCGGCGACCGAGCAGGTCGACGTCCCGCTCGCGCGGCTGCAGCAGATCGGCCAGGCCGACATGGACCGCAACCTCGCGTCGCTACGGCAGGTGTGCGACGGTTACGCGCCCGGCAAGACGCTGCGCGAGTGCGCCGACAAGGCGAATGCGCAGAAGCCGGAAGGCGGTGCCGTCGCAGGCGCCCGGCGCCAGTTGCCGGAGCTGCGCGCGTTCGTTGCGGAGAAGGGCATCGTCACGATCCCCGGACCGGAGCAGGCGCTGGTCGAAGCCGCGCCGCCTTACAACGCGCAGAACTTCGCGTACATCAACACTGCGGGTCCGTACGAGAGCAGGGACGTGCCGTCGGTCTACTACATTGCGCCGCCGGATCCGCGCTGGACGCCGGAAGAGCAGGCCCAGTACGTCGGCGGCGATGGCACGTTGCTGTCGACCTCGGTGCACGAGGTGTGGCCCGGCCACTTCCTGCATTTCCTGCACGTCAACCGCAACCCGTCGAAGGTGGCGCAGCTCTTCCAGAGTTACGCCTACACCGAAGGCTGGGCGCACTACACCGAGGAAATGATGAAGGACGAAGGCCTGCGTGCCGGCAGCGCCGAATGGCAGATCGGCCAGCTGCTGTCGGCGTTGCGCCGCAACGCGCGCTATCTCTCGGCCATCGGGCTGCACACGCAGGGCATGACGGTGGCGCAGTCCGAGCAGCTTTTCCGTGAGGGTGCGCTCACCGACCCAGGCAACGCCCGGCAGCAGGCGCTGCGCGGCACCTACGATCCCGCGTACCTCAACTACACGCTGGGCAAGCTGATGATCCTGCAGCTGCGCACCGACTGGATGGCGGCACATCCGCAGGCGTCACTGCGCGAATTCCACGATGCGTTCCTGTCGTACAGCGGGCCGGTGCCGCTGGTGCGCAAGCTGATGCTCGGGAACGATTCGCCGCCGCTCTAGAGGCTGGGGTCGGGAGCCGGGGCTGGTCGGAGGTGCGCGGCGGCAACGCTACGCGTTCGGGTTGTCGCGCTCGCTCCTGATCTCGACAGGCATGCGTGAGATGCATTCGAATCGCTGCTGCCGCCGCCGGATCGGCCACCAGTCGTAGAGAAATATCTCGACAGGTCGCCACAGCGCCACCCAGCCGATGAGCAGCAGGCCCTCGGTCAGCACCCCATTGCTGCCGATCGCGGCGAGCCAACGCCGCGTGGTCAGGCACGCGAACATGAATGCGAGCCCGATGAACAGGCTTGCCACGCCGCGGCCCAGCAGCCGACGCAGTTCGATCCGGGCCTGGCGCGCGCGATACTCGAAATAATGGGCAAGGGCTTCGGGCAGGGTCCTTGCATCCTCGGACCCGCGCTCCGCGGCAGGCAGGTAGACGACGAGTTTGCATGGCTTGCGCGGACCGATTTCGCGCACGGCATCTTCGATGTATGCCTCGGCCGCCGGGTCGAGGTCCTTTTCGTGAAACGGCGCCGGATCGAGGTGATGGAACAACTGCCGGAGTTCACGTAACCGGATCTCGATGAGCCAGGTGTCGCCGTCGCGGCGATAATCCGATAACTGCGAAGACACGTTGCGGCCCACCGGGGGATTATAAGCGTCATCGCGTGCGAAACCTGCCGCTGATCCTGTCTGCGGCGCCTCAACCGGTCAGCGGCGAGGATTGCTAAGCTTGCGCTACCAACAGGGGGGAATCAGATGCCACATTCGTACCAGCCTGAACAGTGGCGTGACCTCTTCATCATGCTGGGCTCGAGTGCGACCGCCCTGCTCGGCCTGTTGTTCGTGGTGCTGACGATTCACCTGCATACGGTCAAGCAGGATCGCGACTTCCATCTGCGGGCGCGCAACAATGCGCACCACCTGCTGAACGTGTTTGTCGTGTCGGTGCTGGCCCTGGTTCCACAGCCAGCCCTGTTCTTCGGTGTCGAGGTGGCGCTGATCGGCCTTTACGGGTTTCGACTTCCGCTCGGCGTCACCTGGCATCTCTACCGTCAGGACAAGGCCACGCGGCAGCGCAAGCACTTCTGGGTCGGCGCAGTAGTCACGATCGGCGTGGCCTATGCGCTGGGCATCGCTGGTGGCACTGCGTTGATGACCGGGTCGTCCTGGGGTCTCCCTCTGATTGCCACGTCCTGCGTCGTGCTCATGATTCGTACCGTGTTGAGCACCTGGGCGTTCATGTTTGGGCTGGAACCCGCCAGCACGACGACTGGCCCCTGATCCCTGCACCCCGTCAGGGGCGGGGAATCCACCGCGCGACGACCCAACCCGCAAGGCACGCGATCAGCAGGTCGACCCAGCCGTAGGCGGGCGCCGGCGCACCGAGCTGCAGCATCGTGAGCAGCAGCACGAACAGCACCGTCATCCCGGCCGCCACGTGCGGTGCGATGCCCGCGCCGGTGAGCAACCAGCCGAGCGAGAGATAGCTGAACGACTTGTTCGCGAGCAGCGGAGGCGGCGGCACGTTGCGCAGCAGCATCTCGCGCAGTTCGGGGATGCCCGCCGCAGACGCCGCCGAGCCGTCGAACAGCATGCGCACTGAGCCCCAGGCGAGCCAGATGCCGAGCAGCACCGCGACGATCGTCGAGCGCATGCCGTCCTCGAGCCGGCTGTACGGCACCAGCAGCGGCAACAGCAGCGCAATGGCCGCGATCTCGGCCACCTCGAGCGTGCTTCCCGCCACGAACGTCCTTCCCACCAGTACCGTGGCGATCACGATCAGCAGCACGTCCATCGCGCGTTGTCGACGCACGAGACTGAAGACGACCTGCGTGACGACGAGCCAGCCGACGAAGAAGCCGGCGAGCGACATCCAGTCGACGTGCGGCGTGAGCAGCGGCTGCACGGCACGCTTCAACTGGCGCAGGCCAGGATCCGGCAGCAGCGGCCAGAGCCGCTCGATCAGCCACAGCACGAGGATCGACATTGCCACGAACGCCGAGCGGCCGCGGGGGATACCCTGCGGTGAAACGCGGCTGCCGAGCGCATGGAAGACCGTGCCGAGGACGGCACCGAGCAGGGAGCCGGCTGCGTTCAGCGACAGGTCGCGCAGGCTGGGCACGCGGATCGCAACCGAGGCCTGCAGCAGCTCGAGTCCGAGCGACAATGTCGCGCCGAGCAACGTGCCTGCGACGATCCCGGTGAAGCGGCCCCAGCGCGGCTCGATCAGCAGCGCAACACAGAAGCCGAACGGAACGTACAGCAGCACGTTGTTGAACATGTCGCCGCGGCCGGCGCGCGCCCAGCTGAGCGAGCGCAGCGCGTCGACCAGCGCCGGGCCGTCGGGGATGAAGCGGAACGGGTACAGCGAGACGTAGACGATCAGGCCGGTGACCACGGTCAGCAGCAGGGGCGCGGCGAAATGCTTGGATCTGCCGGCCATCGCGCCGTCAGGGACGAATCTGCACGTAGTGATCGAGCAGCAGCGCGGCGAACAGCACCATCAGGTAGTTGATCGAATAGCGGAACGCCTGCATGTGGAGCTGGTCTGGCGCGTCCGGCCTGCGCATCGCGATCGCGTAGCGCATGAAGATCACACCGAGCACCAGGGCGGTGACGAGGTAGATGAGGCCGCTCATCCCCGTGAGGTACGGCAGCAGCGTCACGAGAACCAGGATGATCGTGTAGAGCAGGATGTGCAGCTGCGTGAATTCGACGCCGTACGTGACAGGCAGCATCGGGATGCCGGCCTTGGCGTATTCCTTGCGGCGCGCGATCGCGAGCGCCCAGAAGTGCGGCGGCGTCCACGCGAAGATGATCAGGAACAGCAGCAGCGAATGCGGATCGGCGGAGCCGGTGACCGCCGTCCAGCCGAGCACGGGAGGCGCGGCGCCGGCCGCACCGCCGATGACGATGTTCTGCGGCGTCACGTGCTTGAGCCACACCGTGTAGAGCACCGCGTAGCCGATCAGCGACACGAACGTCAGCACGGCCGTGAGCGGATTCACGAGCCACCACAGGATGGCCATCGAGGCGACACCGATGATGCCGGCATAGGCCAGCGCCTGCCGTGTCGTCACGTGACCGGTCGGGATCGGACGGTTCATCGTGCGGGCCATCTTCATGTCGAACTTGCGGTCGACGACGTGGTTGATGGCGGCAGCGCTTGACGCCGCGAGGCCGATGCCGAGCGTGCCATAGAGCATGGCCTGCCAGGGCGGCATGCCCGGCAGGGCGAGGAACATGCCCACCACCGCCGTGAACACGATCAGCGCGACCACGCGCGGTTTACCGAGCTCGTAGTAATCCCGCCAGGAAGCGACGGCGGGCGGGGCGATGTCAGGGTGGGTTGGGGTCATTGGGGGCGGCAATTGTACCGCCGCGGGCCGCAGACAGCCCGCAGCCGCCGGACAGTGTGCAAGACGTCGTGCCGAAGGTCAGTAGCTGCCCGATCCCCGCGGCGGGAACAGGAACCGCAGCAACGCGACCATCGCGAGCAACAGCAGCGCCGCCATGGCGTTGTGCGCGGTGGCGAGCGGCAGCGGGAACGTCCTGATCACCATCAGCGGCCCGACCAGCAGCTGGGTCACGAGCGCCGCCGCCAGTGCGATGCCGGCGGTCCGGACGCCGAGGGACTGACCGGCCCGCATGGCCTTCCACGCGACGAAACCCAGGACGAGCGCTGCCACGATGGCGCCGATCCGGTGCGTGAAGTGAATCGCGACCCGGGCCGGGTGGTCGAGCACGCCGCCCTCGTAGTCGATGCCGAGTCCGCGCCAGAGCACGAACGCATCCTTGAAATCCATGGCCGGCCAGAACGAGCGCTGGCACGTCGGGAAGTCGGGACAGGCCACGGCCGAGTAATTGGTGCTGACCCACCCGCCCAGCATGATCTGCGCGGCGAGCACGACCAGGCCGATGACGGCCCAGCGGCGCAGGCTGTCCTCGGCCTGCGGCCGTGAACGGCGCGTGGCCTGCAGCGACATCCACCACAGCAGCGCCATCGTCGTCAGGCCGCCGGCGAGGTGAGCGGAAACGATCGCTGGCTTCAGCAGCAGCGTCACCGTCCACATGCCGAGCAGCCCCTGGAAGACGACGAGCCCGACCACGGCGAGCGGCAGGCGGACTGGTTGCATGGAGTCCTGCCGATTGCGCCAGGCCAGCGCACCGATGACCAGGATGACGAAGCCCAGCGTTGCCGCGAGGTACCGGTGCAGCATCTCCTTGAGTGCCTTGTCGTACTCGACCGGGCGGTCCGGGTACGCCGCGTTCACGGCATGCTGGTTTTCGGCAGCTTGCCCGGCCGTGAGGTGGCCGTAGCAGCCGGGCCAGTCGGGGCACCCGAGGCCGGCATGGCTAAGGCGCACGTAGGCGCCCAGCACGATGACGCAGAACGCGAGGATCGTGCCGAACAGGCAGAGCTTGCGGAACGTGGACAGGCGCTTCTGGGTATTCATGGGATTTCTCAGCCGATGTGCGAGAGTCGCAGCAGCTTCTTCACGTCCGTGAGCAGGGCCTTGTCCGGGGCTGCGGCGGAATAGCTGAGCACGAGGTTGCCGAGCGGATCGATCAGGTAGAGCCGGCCCGCGGTTGTGGGGGCGACGCCGTCGAACGCGGGAAACGTCGCGAGCAGCGTCTTCGAATCCGCGTCGTCGCCCAGGATCGCCACCCGCAGGTCGACATGTTCCGTCGCCACGAACTGCGTGTCGACACTCGACCCCGTCGCGAGGAACACCCGCTGGACGCGGTCCATGTCCTTGTTGAGCGCGATCCAGGACTGGCGCGACAGGTACAACGCCTTGCGGCAGCGTTCATCGCAGGCGCCATCGCCCAGGTACGCAATCGTCCACTTGCCTTGCAGGAAGTCGGCGGGCGTGCGCGTGCCGTCCGGCATCGCGAGCGCGACGGCCGGCAACGGCACAGCCGGGTCGATCAGGTCACCCTTGTTGGTGCCGCCGGTCGGCCGCCAGCCCGAACCGCCGTAATACAGCCAGAAGGCCACGAGCAGCGGCACAAAGAAGAGGGACGCCAGGAAGATGAGCTGGCGGCGGCCGCGCCGGCGCCGGGTGTCGTCGATTGGTGCGTTCATGGTGAGCCGGAAGTCGAATCCGTGGGCGCCAGCGGATCGCCCGGGAGGCGGCGCAGGCTGAGGGCAAGGAAGATGATCAGCGCGACGATCGCGAGGGCGAACCACTGGATCGCGTACCCCAGGTGACGCTCGGGACCGAACTGCATGGCGGGACGCCACACGCGCTCGTACCCGTTGGGCGCCGCCGGGTCGAGCAGGACGATCCGCGCTTCGACCTTGGCGCCGAGCGCTTGTTCGAGGTCCCGCTGCCGGGGGAAATTCAGCACGCGTGGCCAGCTCGTGTCGGTGGCGACGCCTGCGTCACCGACGCGTACGCCCGGAGCGGGCAGCGTATCGAGGCGACCGGACACGGCGCGGAATTCGGGCGCTACGAACACCGTTGGCAGGTCCTGGCGGGTTGCGCCGAGCGGCACCCAGCCGCGATCGATCAGCAGCAGTCGCTCGCTGCCTTCCCGCTGGAAGGGCGTCAGCACGCGATACCCCGGCCGGCCCGCCTGCGACGGCATGTTGTCGATGAGCACCTGGTGCTCGGGCCGGTAATGGCCTTCGGCCCGCACGTGCTGGTAACGCGGCAGCTCGTCGACGATGACGTCGCCCGCGAGTTCGACGCTCGAACGCGTGCCCCGCTGGAAGGACTCGATCATCGCCTGCTTTTCGCGCGCGCGCCCCATCTGCCACGAGCCCAGCGCGACGAAGGCTGCGAGCAGGGCCGCGGTCAGCAGCGCCGCCCACGGGCGCGGGGCGAACTCGCGATTGGCAATCCGCAGGCTCATTTATACTTCGTCCTTCCCGCGCGCGACGCATTCAGACCGGCCGGCCATGCTCATCAAGATCCTCATCGTCGTCGTCCTCGCCGCCATCATCCTGAGCCTGTTTTCCGGGCTCTTCCACCTGGTGAAGGAAACGGGCGAATCGAAGCGCATGGTCAACGCGCTGACCGTTCGCATCGCGCTGTCCGTCGCGCTGTTCATCCTGCTGTTCATCGCCTGGTACGCGGGGTTGATCACGCCGCATCATGTGAGGTGAGGAAGGGGAGGAAGGGCAGGAAGGGCAGGAAGGGCAGGAAGGGCAGGAAGGATAAGAAGGTGGGCCGGAATGCTTGACTCCCGGGTCAGACAATCAAGCTCAAGTTTGCAAGTAAAGAAGGCCGGCATTGCCGGCCTTCTTCATTTGGGTGGGCGGCAAGGTGCCAGTTTGCGCACCAGCTAACCCTTCCTGTCCTTCCTATCCTTCCTATCCTTCCTATCCTTCCTACCCTTCCTCCCCTTCCTCTACTTCCTCACAGCCAGTAGACGAAGATGAAGAGCCCCAGCCAGACCACGTCGACGAAGTGCCAGTACCAGGCCACTCCCTCGAACGCGAAGTGCTGCTTCGGCGTGAAATGGCCCTTCATCACGCGCAGCCAGATCACCACCAGCATGATGGCGCCGAGCGTCACGTGCAGGCCGTGGAAGCCGGTGAGCATGAAGAACGTCGAGCCGTAGACACCGCTGCCGAGCGTCAGGTTCAGCTCTTGGTAGGCGTGGACGTACTCCTCCGCTTGCAGCCCGACGAACGCGAATCCCAGCAGGAAAGTGAGCGCCAGGAAGATCTTGAGCACGCCGCGGTTGCCCGCCTGCAGCGCGTGGTGCGCGATGGTGATCGTGACGCCCGAGGTGAGCAGGATCGCCGTGTTGATCGCCGGCAGGCCGAATGCCGGGATCGTCTCGAACGCGCCGCCCACGGCCGACGGACCGTTGGTCGGCCACGCCGGTTCGTACTCCTTCCACAGGAACAGGTTGCTCAGGAACTTGGCGCCCTCGCCGCCGAGCCACGGCACCGACAGGTTGCGTGCGTAGTACAGCGCGCCAAAGAATGCGGCGAAGAACATCACTTCCGAGAAGATGAACCACATCATCCCCATGCGGAACGAGCGGTCGACGCCGGCGTTGTACATCCCCGCCTGGTTCTCGGCGATGACGGTGCCGAACCAGCCGTAGAACATGTACAGCACGGACAGGAAGCCGGCCCAGAAGATGAAGGGCGCGATGTTCACGCCGTTCAGCAGCGCGGCCGCGCCGAGCATCATGACGAACAGCGAGATCGAGCCGATGATGGGCCACTTGCTGCCGTGCGGGATGTAGTACTTCCCCGCGTCGTGCGCGGTTTGAGCGTGGGCCATGTGGGCTGCCTCTCTGTCTGTCTTGTGCTGACTGTGAACCGTTAGACCAGGCCGGACGTCACTGCTGCGTCACCGCCGCCGCCAGCCGCTTGGGCTGCGCGTCGGCCACCGTGTACATCGAATAGGCGAGCGTCATGCGGTCCACTTCCTGCGGCAGGTCGGGGGCCACGATGAAGCGCACCGTGAACTCTCGCTGTTCTTCCGCCTCGAACGTCTGCGGCGTGAAGCAGAAGCACTCGGTCTTCTGCAGGTACTTCGCCGTGGTCGACGGGGCGACGCTCGGGATGGCCTGGCCCACCACGGGTACGTCCGCGCGGCTCTTGATGAGGAACTTCGCCTCGTAGAGCTTGCCCGGCTGCAGTTTCATCTCGCGCGTCCCGGGCGTGAGCTCGAAGGCGCTGCCGGGCGGGATCATCGACATGAACTCGAGCGTGATCTCGCGGCCCACGCCGGCCTCGGACGCCTGGATCGCGGACGGCGCCGTGTTGACGCGAATACCCGCCGCCTCGCAGATCACGTCGTACAGCGGCACGAGCGCAAAGCCGAAGGCAAAGCTGCCGCCGACCATCACCCAGAGGCTGCGGGTCAGCGAGCGGTTTTCCCTGGTTTGCGGCGTAGGGTTCATGGCAGGTGCGTCCGCGCTACGGCTGGGCCTTCATCACGCCCGATGCGATGAAGGCGGCATAAATGGCGATCGCAACCACCGCCAGCACGATGGCTGTACGGCGGATGCGACGGCGCTGCTCTTCGGTCGGGTCACGCTCGGCCATGTCTTGCAACGCCGGGCCTACTTGACGACCGGAGCTTCTTCGAACGTGTGGTAAGGAGCCGGCGAAGGCACCGTCCACTCCAGGCCGTGGTTGTAAGCGCCTTCCCAGACGGTATCCGACGCCTTGGCGCCGCCACGCGCGCACTTGATGATGATGTACACGAAGAGCAGCTGCGAGAGCCCGAAGCCGAAGGCGCCGACCGACGAGACCATGTTCCAGTCCGCGAACTGCGTCGAGTAGTCCGGGATGCGGCGCGGCATGCCGGCCAGGCCCAGGAAGTGCTGCGGGAAGAACAGCACGTTGACGGAGATCGTCGACAGCCAGAAGTGCCAGTTGGCGAGCTTGACGTCGTACATGTGGCCGGTCCACTTCGGCATCCAGTAGTAGACGCCCGCCATGATGGCGAACACGGCGCCAGGCACCAGAACGTAGTGGAAGTGCGCCACGATGAAGTAGGTGTCGTGGTACTGGAAGTCGGCCGGGGCGATACCCATCATCAGGCCCGAGAAGCCGCCGATCGTGAACAGGAACAGGAACGCCAGCGCGAACAGCATCGGCGGTTCGAACGTCAGCGAGCCCCGCCACATCGTCGCGGTCCAGTTGAACACCTTCACGCCCGTCGGCACGGCGATCAGCATCGTGCTCAGCATGAAGAACATCTCGCCCGCGAGCGGCATGCCCACCGTGAACATGTGGTGCGCCCAGACGATGAACGACAGGAACGCGATCGACGCGGTCGCGTAGACCATGGCGTCGTAGCCGAACAGCTTCTTGCGCGAGAACGTCGGGATGATCTCCGACACGATCCCGAACGCGGGCAGGATCATGATGTAGACCTC
>JBAVJR010000378.1:0-2766 GCA_049687855.1 Steroidobacteraceae bacterium
AGCAGATCTCGCCGAGATCGGCCTTGATCGTCTCGTCGGGCCCGAGCGACTTCTTGATCAGTGTCTTGATCGGCTTGAGCGCGAACTGCTGGTTCATCTTCACCATGCCCCACTGCTTGTCGCAGAGCACGAGGAAGATCACCTGCAGGCCATTGCGCACCGCGGTCTCGATTTCCTGCGGGTGGAACCCCATCGCGCCGTCGCCGATGATGCAGCAGACCGGCTTGCCCGGCCGTGCCACGGCCGCGCCAGTGGCCTGCGCCACGCCGGCGCCGAGCATGCCGAACTTGAACGTCGAGAGCAGCGTGTTCGGCACCCGCATCTCGTGGAAGAACATCGCCCACACCGCCGTGTTGCCACCGTCGGCGACCAGCGTGGTGCCTTCCGGGAACACCTGCTGGCAGACGTGCGCGACGTGCGCCGGATTCATGGGCACGGCCATGTCCTGCAGCTTCTCGTCGAGCTTCGCGCGCTCGCCACGGATGACGTCGCGGTACCTGGCAACCTGGCGGCGGCGCGCATCGAGATTCATGCGCGACCTGCGGGTTTCGAGTTCGGCCGCCAGGGCCGCAAGGAACAACTTTGCGTCGGCCAGCACGGCCAGCGTCGCGGGCTTGTTGGCGCCGAGGATGTGGCCGTCGATGTCCACCTGGATCATCTTCTGCTCGGACGGGTGCCGCCAGTTCGGGGCCTTGCCCCACCAGTCGGTTTCGCCCAGGCGCGAGCCAACGCACAACACGACGTCGGCATCGTTGCGGACCTGGTTGTTGAGCTTGATCAGCGCCATCGGCATGGCGAGCTCATTCGTCTCGGGCAGCACGCCGCGGCCGGCCCAGCTGGTCGTCACGGGCGCGTGCAGCGCTTCGGCCACGCGGCGCAATTCGTCATACGCCGCCGCGTGGATTACGCCGCTGCCGGCATGGATGATCGGCAGATCTGCCGCGGCCAGCAGGTCGGCGGCCTGCGCCACCTGGTCGGGCGCAGGCACGATCGCGTGCGTGCTCCTGAACTGCTGCGGCTGCCAGATGGCGACTTCCGCCTTCACCTTGCCGTTCATGATCGTTTCGGGCACGTCGAGGTGCACGACGCCCGGTCGCCCTTCCCAGCAGTTGCGCAGCGCGGTGCGGCCGAGTTCGGCGACGCGATCGAACGAGACGACCGCGTTGCTCCATTTCGCGAAGTGCTTGATCGCGCCGACCTGGTCGAACGCCTGGTAGGCGCCGCCGCGGTCGGGATAGACGATCTGCGGCCGCCGGCAGCTGGTGATCGCGAGCACGCGATTGCCTTCCGCGTTCTCGACGACGAGGCCGGGCAGCAGGTTCGCCACGCCGGGTCCATTGCTGGCCATGCAGACACCGAGCTTGCCGGTCAGTCGCGCATAGGCGCCGGCCATGTGTGCCGCACAGGATTCGTGCCGCGGCGTGATGATCTCGATGCCGAGCTGGTGCAGGCTCGAATAGAAGCCGAAGTAGGTGCCGTCGATGATGCCGAATACTTTTTCGACGCCCTCTGCCTGGAGCATGCGCGCAAGCACTGCTCCGCCACTGGTTTCGCTCATGGCTGTGTCCCCGTCCCCGCGTCCGCCGGTCGTTCGTGGCGGACATGTATAGTTGGGTCATCACTATACCGCGCCCCGTTTGCGCCGTAGTGCCGCCCGCCCGCAGTCCCTAGAATCGCTGTGGTTTTCCACGATGTATCGAGCCCAATGGAAGCGTACGCAACCTGGTTGCCGGTGATTGCAGCGCTGGTCGCCGCCGGCGCGACGGGCGGGTTGATTGCGGGGCTGCTCGGCGTGGGCGGGGGGATCGTGCTGGTGCCGGCGCTCGACCTGGCCCTCATTGCCGCGGGCGTGGATCACGCGGTCTCGCTCCACGTTGCAGTCGCCACGTCCATGGCGACGATCGTACCCACGGCCATTTCGTCCGCGCGTGCCCATGCACGCCGCAATGCCGTCGATTTCGCGGTCGTGAAACGCTGGGCCGTGCCGATCGTCGTCGGTGCGCTTGCGGGCTCGCTCGCCGCGTCACGCGTGAATGGCAATGTGCTCGCCGCAGTCTTCGGTACGGTGGCGTTGTTATCCTCGCTCAAGATGCTGCTGCCGCTCGATCGCGTCGTGCTGCGCCAGTCGCTCCCAAGCGGCGTCGCCGGAGCGCTGATCCCGGCGTTCATCGGAGCGGTCTCGGCGATGATGGGGATCGGCGGCGGCACGTTGAGCGTGCCCACCATGACACTGTGCGGCGAACCGGTGCACAAGGCGGTGGGCACCGCAGCGCTGCTTGGCCTGTGGATCGCGCTGCCTGCGACGGCCGGGTACCTGCTCGCTCGTCCCGCCGAGGCGGCAGCGCTGCCGCCGTTGACGATCGGTTACGTCAGCCTGGTCGGCTTCGCGCTGGTGGCGCCCGTCTCGTGGCTGGTCGCGCCGTTCGGCGCGAAGCTGGCGCACTCGCTCGATCGGCGCAAGCTGTCCGCGGCCTTCGGACTCTTCCTGCTGGTCGTCGCGACGCGGATGCTGTATCGGGTCCTGTCGTGACATGGAGGGCGGCCGGCACGCGGCCTGGGGCCCGTGCAATGCGCTGGTAGGGCTGGGCCCCAGGTGCTACCTGGAAGTCCTCGCGCCAGACTCCGCCCAGTCGGCAGGACCCGCCGAGGGCTCGAGCCAGGAAGGGTGTGTCAAGGACGCGGTGGACGGCGCGATGAAGGACGCGCGCAAGGTCATCGAAGCCAAGCGCTCCGCTCTGCCTGCCAGGTAACCTCAGCCATGCGTCA
>JBAVJR010000379.1:0-1683 GCA_049687855.1 Steroidobacteraceae bacterium
CGGCCTTCTATCGGGCGGTTAGCTCAGCGGTAGAGCACTGCTTTCACACGGCAGGGGTCACTGGTTCAATCCCAGTACCGCCCACCAGGCACCTACGCCGGCTCCAGCAGCCGGCGTAGTCATTTCCGGGACACAGCACATGAACGTCCGTACCCGCTTCGCCCCCAGCCCCACCGGCATGCTGCACATCGGCGGGGTCCGCACGGCCCTGTTCTGCTGGCTGTATGCGCGTCGCCACGGCGGCACGTTCATCCTGCGCATCGAGGACACGGATCGCGAGCGCTCGACCCCGGAGGCCCTCGATGCGATCCTCGAGGGCATGCGGTGGCTGGGCCTCGATCACGACGAGGGCCCGTTCTACCAGACGCAGCGGATGCAGCGGTACGGCGAGGTCATCCGGCAGTTCCTGCGCGAGGGCAAGGCCTACCACTGCTATTGCTCAAGGGAAGAACTCGACGAGATGCGCGCGGGCCAGACGGCGCGCAAGGAAAAGCCGCGGTACGACGGTCGCTGCCGTCAGCGCAAGGAACCGGTGCCGGGTGTCGATCCCGTGGTGCGCTTCCTCAATCCCGATACTGGCTCCGTCGTGGTCAATGACGTGGTGCACGGGCCGATCACGTTCGACAGCGGCGAACTCGACGACCTGATCATCGCGCGCTCGGATGGCACGCCGACGTACAACTTCTGCGTGGTCGTCGATGACTACGACATGCAGGTCACTCACGTCATTCGTGGCGACGACCACATCAACAACACGCCGCGCCAGATCAACATGCTGCGCGCGCTCGGCGTCGAGCCGCCGCTGTACGCGCACGTGCCGATGATCCTCGGGCCCGATGGCGCCAAGCTCTCGAAGCGGCACGGCGCGGTCAGCGTGCTGCAGTACCGCGATGAAGGCTTCCTGCCGGAAGGCCTGCTGAATTACCTCGGCCGACTCGGCTGGTCGCACGGCGACCAGGAGATCATCTCGCTCGAGGAGATGACGCGCCTGTTCGACATCAACGACGTCAACAAGGGCGCCTCGGCACTCAACGTCGACAAGATGCTGTGGACGAACCAGCAGCACATCATGCGTGCGACGCCCGAGCGCCTGGCGCGGTACCTGCAGCCCCAGCTGGCGGCGCTCGGCATCGAGACCGCGGACCTGGCGAAGCTCGCGGCCGTCGCCAAGGCGCAGCAGGAGCGTGCCAGGACGCTGAAGGAGATGGCGCAGAACAGCCTATTCTTCTTCCGCGACGTCACCACTTATGACGAGAAGGCGGCGAAAAAGAACCTGACGGCCGAGGCTGCGCCGTTGCTGCATTCCGTGCGCGATCGCATGGCTGCGCTGGGCGACTGGCAAGCGACGAAGCTGCACGAGATCGTGCAGGCCGTTGCGGCGGAGAGCGGGGCGGGCCTGGGCAAAGTCGCGCAGCCGATCCGCGTCGCGGTGTCAGGCGGTTCGGTGTCGCCGCCGATCGACGTCACGCTCGAGATCCTGGGCCGTGAAACGACGTTGCAGCGCCTCGATCGGGCAATCGCTGCCTGCGTCGCGTAAAGGCTTCCGCAGCGCGCGGGCGCCGGGGCGAAGTGCGCGGGTGGGGGGAGTGCGCCGTCAGAGCAGCTTGCTGACCTCGTTGGAGAAGTCGCTTTCGACGCCGCTGGTGTTCACGGCCTTGACCGTGAAGTACCAGGTACGGCCGG
>JBAVJR010000380.1:0-17735 GCA_049687855.1 Steroidobacteraceae bacterium
AACCCCTATCCCCTAACCCCTTTTCTTGACGGTCCACACCCGCGCATGGATACTGCAATGCGAGATGCACGTAACCGCGCAGAACACGCTGAACACCGGTTGGTGGTGGCGCCACTTCTAGGAGTGGGGCCGGCCGCGTCAGTCTCTTTCGCAGGATTCCAGGACCCATCTCCGCGCAGCACCGTGGGATGGGTTTTTTGTTGTCCGTCCCCCGGGCCCCCGCTACAGAGGAACCGTAGGTGACGACGACCTTGTTCGATATCGCAGCCGACCTCGACACGCCGGTGTCGGCCTACCTCAAATTGAAGCCTTTCCGCCCGCGGTTCCTGCTGGAGAGCGTCGAAGGCGGCGAGCGTCTCGCCCGTTACTCGTTCATCGGCTTCGGCGACTGCATGGAGTACCGGCTCGATGCCTCCGGCCTGGCCGTCAACGGGGTACGCGAGCCCAGGCCTGCCGACCAGGCGCAGCTGCTGGCTTCCCTGCGGCAGGCGCTCGCGCGCTCACCCCGGCCCGAGGTGACCCAGGCGGGTTTTCCGCTGCTGGGCGGGTTGGTCGGTGCGGCCAGCTACGACCTGGTGCGCTACTTCGAGCGGCTGCCGTCCACGGCGCGGGTCGAAGGGGACGTGCCGGATGCGCATTACGTCGCGCCGCGATCGCTCCTGGCGTTCGACCACCTCACGCGCCGTGCGGCATTGCTGCACGCGGGCCCGGAGCAGGAGCGGCTGGCGCTGCGTCGCGAGGTGATCCAGGCCCTGCGGGGCGGGTTGCCGGGCCCGGTCCGCGCAACGAAGTTCGGGCCAGCCACGGCCAGCCTGTCCGAACAGTCCTTCCTGCAGAACGTCGCCCGCACCAAGGAATACATCGCGTCCGGCGACGTCTACCAGCTCGTGCTGTCGGTGTGTTTCGCCGGCCGTTGCGACATGGATCCGTTCGAGGCATACCGGGCGCTGCGACTGCTGAATCCTTCGCCCTACATGTACTTCTGCGAACTCGGTGACCGCGTCATCGTCGGTTCATCGCCCGAGGCGCTGGTCAAGCTGGAAGGCGGCATTGCGCACCTGCGACCGATCGCAGGCACGTTGCCGCGCGGCGCCGACGCGGAGCAGGACCTCGCGAATGAAGCCAGACTGCTCGCGGATCCGAAAGAGAACGCCGAGCACGTCATGCTCGTCGACCTGGCGCGCAACGATCTCGGGCGCGTCGCCGAGGCCGGCAGCGTCACCGTCGATCCCTACCGTTCGATCGAGCGCTACAGCCATGTCATGCACATCGTAAGCGGCGTCAACGGCCGCCTCGCCGCGGGCCGCGACCAGTTCGACCTGTTTGCTGCCGCGTTCCCTGCCGGCACGCTGGTCGGCGCGCCCAAGGTGCGCGCGATGGAGATCATCGACGAACTCGAGCCGGTGCGTCGCGGACTCTACGGCGGCACCGTGGGTTACTTCGGCGCGGGTGGCGACATGAACCATGCGATCACGATCCGCACGATGGTCTTCCACGGCGACACCTACAGCTTCCAGGCCGGTGCGGGTATCGTGGCGGACAGCGTGCCGATCAACGAATACCGCGAGGTGTTCGCCAAGAGCGACGTGCTGCGGCGCGCGCTCGAGATTGCGCGGGAGGGACTGTGATGACGAAGTCCGTTCCCCGCCTGCTGCTCGTCGACAACTACGACAGCTTCACCTACAACCTCGTCCAGGCGTTCCTCGTGCTGGGTGCCGAGGTGCTCGTGCATCGCAACGATGCGATCACGATCGAGCAGGCGCAGGCGCTGCAGCCGACGCACCTGTGCATCTCGCCGGGTCCCGGCACGCCGCACGGCGCCGGCGTGTCGATGGACATGATCCGCGCGTTCGCGGGCCGCATCCCCGTGCTCGGCGTGTGCCTCGGGCACCAGTCGATCGTCGCAGTCTTCGGCGGTGACATAGTGCGCGCCGGGCGCCTCATGCACGGCAAGGTCTCGCCCGTGCAGCACGACGCGCAAGGCGTGTTCGTCGGCGCGCCCCAGCCTATGGCGGTCGGCCGCTACCATTCGTTGATCGCGAAGCCCGAGACGCTGCCGTCGATACTGGAGGTCACGGCCCGCACGCCGGAAGACGAAATCATGGGCGTGCGCCACCGCGAGCTGAACGTGGAAGGCGTGCAGTTCCACCCGGAGAGCGTGCTCACGCCCGCAGGCCCGCTGCTGATGGGCAACTTCCTGCAGTTCACCGGAGGCCGGCGCTGAGCCCGACGACGATGGCGGAACTGCGCGAAACACTCGAGCGACTGCTCAACCGCGAGGACCTGGCGGAGCCCGAGGCCGCTGCGCTGCTGGTCGCGCTCACCGATCCGTCGATGGCGCCCGCGATGGCCGGTGCGCTGCTGGCCGCGTTGCGCAGCAAGGGGCTGACGGCCGACGAAGTGCGGGGATTCGCTGCGGCGATGCGTCGCCTCGCGCGCCGGCCGACGTTGCCCGCCGGACCGCCCGCCATCGACATCGTCGGGACCGGCGGTGATGCATCGGGCAGCTTCAACATCTCCACAGGCGCTGCACTGCTGACGGCCGCGCTCGGCGTGCGCGTCGTCAAGCACGGCAATCGCTCGGTCTCGAGTCGATCCGGCAGTGCCGACCTGCTCGAGTGCCTCGGCTTGCCGCAGCCGCTCGACGAGAAGCGCGCGGGCGAGTGCCTGGCAGCGACGGGCTTCACGTTCCTGTTCGCGCCGCACTACCACCCGGCCATGAAGGAAATCGCGCCGGTGCGCCGTGCACTCGGCGTCCGCACCGTGTTCAACCTGCTCGGTCCGCTGACCAATCCAGCCGAGCCGGCTTTTGGACTGATCGGCGCGTACAGCCGCGACGCGGCCCGCCTGATGGCGGAAACGCTGGCCGGCATGCCGATCCAGCGCGTGTTCGTCGTGCACGGCGAGCCCGGTTGGGACGAGCCGACGCCATGCGGCCCCTTCGAGTTGTACGACGTTACGCCTGGGCACGTGGTTCGCACGGAGCGCGATCCGCTCGCGTTCGGCCTCGAGCGCTGCACGCCGCAGTCGCTCGCAGGCGGGGACGCCGCGCACAACGCGGTCGGCATGCGTGCCGTGTTCACGGGCCAGGATCGCGGCCCGCACCGGGACGCGCTCGTGCTCAATGCGGCGCTCGCGTTGGAGGTGACGGGTACCGTCACCGATCCGCACGCAGCCATCCGCGCAGCCAGCGACGCGCTCGATCGCGGCGATGGCGCGCGCCTGCTCGAAAAGCTCGCCGCGTTCGGCCGCTCGATCGGCGGGGCGCCCTGATGGGGTTGCTGTCCGACATGGCTACCGGCAGCGAACAGCGCCTGATCGCGGCGCGCGCCGTCGTCGGCGATGCGGAGTTGCGCAGACGCTGTGCGGTGCTGCCACCGGTTCCGCGCCTGCGGCTCTCGACCGGGGGATTCGACCTGATCGCGGAGCTGAAGCTGCGTTCGCCTGCGCTGGGCGATCTCTCCGCGCGGACGCTGGATCCCGTCGCACGGCTGCGCGATTACGCGGAAGCGGGCGCGGCGGTCTGCTCGATCCTGACCGAGCCGTCGCGCTTCGACGGCGACCTCTCGCACCTGCGGCAGGCAGCAACCGTGCTCGCGCCCTACGGCGTGCCGGCGATGCGCAAGGATTTCCTGGTCGATCCGTACCAGGTGCTCGAAGCCCGGGCGAACGGGGCCGGCGGCGTGCTGCTGATCGTGCGCATGGTCGGGCGCGAGCGCCTCGAGACGATGCTCGATGCCGCGGCGGAGCAGGGCTTGTTTGTCCTGCTCGAGGCTTTCGACGCCGACGATCTCGCCATCGCCGCCGACCTCGCCGCCAGGCGGCGCGGCCGCGACGAACAGGTGCTGATGGGACTCAACTGCCGCGACCTGCAGACGCTGCAGATCGACTTTGCCCGTTTCGCGCGGTTGCGCGAGCAACTGCCGACGGAGTGGCCCGCGGTGGCCGAGAGCGGCGTCATCACGCCCGACGATGCGGCGATCGTTGCCGGTCTCGGGTATCGGCTGGCACTCGTCGGCACCACGCTCATGCAGCGCGACGATCCCGCACAGGCTGCCCGTGCACTGCTCGCGGCCGGACGCGGAGCCGCGCGATGAGTCGCCTGTGGATCAAGGTGTGCGGTCTGCGCACGGCGGAGGCGTTGGCGGCTGCCGTGGCAGCAGGCGCGGATGCGGTCGGCTTCGTGTTCCACGCGGCTTCGCCGCGCCATCTGGCGACGGCCGCGGCTCGCGCCATGGCCGCAACCGTGCCGCGAGGCATCGAGAAGGTGGCGGTGTTCCTGCACCCGACGCAGGCGGAGCTCGACGCCGCGATCGATGCCGTGCGCCCCGACTGGGTGCAGACCGATGCCGCGGACCTGGCCGCGCTGCGATTGCCGGCTGGCCAGCGAGTGCTGCCGGTGTATCGCACGGACCGGCGGTTGCCAGCGCCGCAAGACCTGCCGCGCCGCTTCCTGCTCGAGAGCGGTCGCAGCGGAGCAGGCGAGCGCGCCGACTGGAACCAGGCCGCAGGTCTGGCTGCCGCGGGCGAACTCGTGCTCGCCGGCGGACTCGACGCGTCGAACGTCGCCGAGGCCATCGCGGTCGTGCGGCCGTTCGGCATCGACGTGAGCTCGGGCGTCGAATCCACGCGCGGCGTCAAGGATGCCGTGCTGATCCGGAATTTCGTGAATGCGGCGCGTGCAGCGCAGGCGCGGGCCGCATCACAGTCTTTGGGAGTAATGCAGCAATGAAGACCCAGGCCCTCAAGATCGACCGCGAGGCGCTGCTGGCGCAGACGCTCAGGGGCGAGTTTCCGGACGCCCGCGGCCGCTTCGGCCCGTTCGGCGGCCGCTACGTGCCCGAGACGCTGGTGCCCGCGCTCGATCGCCTCGAGCAAGGCATCCGCGACATCCTGCCGGATCCTGCCTTCAAGGCCGAGCTCGACCTGCAACTGCGCACCTGGGTCGGCCGGCCCACGCCTCTCACCTATGCGGCGACGTTGTCGCAGCGCTGGGGCGCGGAAGTGTGGCTGAAGCGTGAGGACCTCGCGCACACCGGCGCGCACAAGATCAACAACGCGATCGGGCAGGGCCTGCTGGCCAAGCGCCTCGGTGCAAAGCGCATCGTCGCGGAAACGGGCGCCGGCCAGCACGGCGTGGCTACCGCCGCCGCATGCGCGCGGCTCGGCATGCCGTGCACGGTCTACATGGGTTCGATCGACATGGAGCGGCAGGCGCCGAACGTCGGCCGCATGAAGCTGCTCGGTGCCGAAGTCGTGCCGGTCACGGGCGGCGACAAGACGCTCCGTGCCGCCATCGACGAAGCCCTGCGCGACTGGGTCTCGGACCCGAACGGCACGTTCTACATTCTCGGCTCGGCCGTGGGCCCGCATCCTTATCCCTACATGGTGCGCGAATTCCAGCGCGTCATCGGCGTCGAGGCGCGCGCCCAGATGCTCGCGCAGGCAGGAGCACTGCCGGACGTCGTGGTCGCCTGCGTGGGCGGCGGCTCGAACGCCATCGGCCTGTTCCACCCGTTCGTGCCGGACACCGAGGTCAAGCTGCTCGGCTTCGAGGCCGGCGGCATCGGCCCGGGTCTCGGACAGAACGCCGCCTCGCTCGCGTACGGCACGCCGGGCGTGCTGCAGGGCTGCTACTCGCTGCTGCTGCAGGACGAGCACGGCCAGATCCAGGAAACGCAGTCGGTCTCGGCCGGGCTCGATTACCCGGGCGTCGGGCCGGAGCACGCGCTGCTGGCCAGCATCGGTCGCCTCGGCTTCGCGGCGTCCGAAGACGACGAATCGCTCGAGGCGCTGTCGGAGTGCAGCCGGTACGAGGGCATCCTGCCGGCCATCGAGACTGCGCACGCCTTCGCCGGCGCGCGCAAGTACGCCGCCAGGAACCCCGGGTGCCGCATCCTGATCGGCCTGTCCGGCCGCGGCGACAAGGACATGCCGACGTTGCAGCGCACGCTGCTGAAGGGAAAAATCTGATGACGACTCTGATAACGACTGGCACCGCAAGACCGCGCGACAGCATCAGCGCGGCGATCAAGAACACGGCTGCGAGCGGTCGGCCTGCCGTCGTGGCATTCATGACCGCGGGGTTTCCGGACCGCGCGCACTTCGCGCACAACCTGCGCGCGATCGCGACCGAGGCCGACGTCGTCGAAATCGGCGTGCCGTTCAGCGACCCGATGGCCGATGGCGCCACGATCCAGCGCGCGAGCTTCGCGTCGCTGCAGGGCGGCTTCACGCTGACGTGGCTGCTTGGCGAACTGGCGGCCATGCAGCCGCGCGCGCAGGCGCCCCTGCTGCTCATGAGCTACCTGAATCCGCTGCTCGCGTTCGGGCTCGAGCGGCTGCCCGAGGTGGCAAGGAATGCGGGTGTGTCGGGATTCATCATTCCCGACCTGCCGTATGAAGAGAGCGCGGACATGCGGGCGGCGCTCGACCGCGTCGGCATCGCGCTGGTGCAGATGGTCACGCCGGTCACGCCGGATGCGCGGCTCAGGATGCTCTGCAGCGCAAGCCAGGGTTTCGTCTACGCAGTGACCATGACCGGCACCACGGGCAAGTCCGTGGCGGTGCCGGACGAAGTGCTGGAGTACATGGATCGCGTGCAGTCGATGTCACCGGTACCGGTGTGCGCCGGCTTCGGTATTCGCACGGCCGAGCACGTCGTCCGCATGCGGGGGCACGTCGACGGCGTCGTCGTGGGATCGGCACTGGTCGAGGTGCTCGAGCGCGGCGAGGACCCGGCGCAGTTCCTGCGCAGCCTGAAGTCCTGACGCAAGGCGCGCGCGCTGCCCGCGGCTGCGACTCAGGCCGTTTCGACCGCCATGCGGATGTGACGGATCACCAGCGAGCGCATGGTTTCGATGGGATTCTTTTCCCACGTGAACACGGGCGGCGAGCGCCGCAGCATGCTCCAGTTGCTGGTCTCGAGCACGCGCGTCAGGTAGGCCAGGTTGCGGTTGATCGCTTCCAGGTATGGATTGCGGCCGCCGTACAGGCTTTCGACGTAGCGGTAGGCTCCGCCGAACTCGCCGTCCAGGCGCGTGCGCATCGTGAACTCGAAGAACTGTGGCGTCTGGCGCAGGACGTCGAGCCCCGAGCCGTACTGGACCTTGAGGCCGCCGTCATCCTCGCGCTGCATGGCGATGCCACCGAGCACGAACTCGGGGTACAGGCGGTCGCGGCACTTCTCCAGATAGCAGCGGTCCGACATCTGCGCGAGCATGTCGGCCGTTCCGAGCAGGTGACCGACGCGCCGGTCGCGCACGTCATCGAGCCGGATGTCCTTGAACGGCACCTCGTAGCCGGTGAAGTGAATCACCTGCGCTGCGACCGGCACCCAGTTGGCGAGACCGATGGCCGGCAGGTAGCGCGAGAGAAAGCCCGCCCCCCGCATCACGTGGGTGCGGGTGAATTCCGCGCCGTTGCGATGCTGCCTGTCGTCGATCTGGCGGATGTAGCCCGAGTCGTGGAACAGCCCGACGATGATGCCGAGCAGCGCGCGGTCGGCGCCGAGGCGCTGTTCCGGTGCCTGCGTGCGTTCGTAGCCGGCGAGCAGGCGCGCCATCGCGAGCGTGTCGTCCAGCGAATGCTGCATGTCGTGATAGACGGTGTCGCAGCCCAGGTAGCCCGGAAACTGGCCGGAGAACAACCGCTCGAAGTCGGTAAACGCCGTCGTCAGCCTCTCGGTATTCGCACCAGGCCAGGTCTGCTGGAATAGCTCCTCGACGGCTTTGCGCACGGACGCCACCGAGCTCACCTGCACGGTGTTGGTGACGTCGTAATCGCTGCGGCGGAATTGCATGAGCGTTGGGGCGCGCACTGGTTTCGGGCGAGTCTATGCTCTTGGCTCGAAAGCGCCAGAGCAAAGAAGGCCCGCGCGAGGGCGACGCAGCCGCTTTTTAACCGCGCGCGGCTCTATATGTCAAAACTCGCGACCACGGGAGCGTGATCCGACGGCCGTTCCAGCTTGCGTGGCGCCTTGTCGATGTGACAGGCCCCACACTTCTGAGCGAGCGCGTTCGAGGCCAGGATCAGGTCGATGCGCAGGCCCGCATTGCGGCGGAATGCCATCATCCGGTAGTCCCACCACGAGTACGATTTCTCGGGCTGTTCGAACAGGCGGAAGCAATCCGCGAGCCCGGTGCCCAGCAACGCCTGCAGCGCCGCGCGTTCGGGCGGGCTCACGTGCACTGAACCTTCCCAGGCCTTGGGATCGTGCACGTCGCGGTCATCCGGCGCGACGTTGAAGTCGCCGAGCACGACGAGCTGCGGATGGCGGGCCAGTTCCGCGGCGACGTACTCGCGCAGCGCGTCGAACCAGCGCAGCTTGTAGGCGAACTTGTCCGAGCCGACCGTCTGTCCGTTCGGCACGTAGACGTCGATGACGCGCAGGCTCCCGAGCGAGACCGCGAGCACGCGACGCTGTTCGTCGTCGAAGCCGGGAATGCCCGCGACGACGTCAGTGACGGGATCGCGGCTGAGGATCGCGACGCCGTTGTAGGTGCGTTGTCCGCTGAACGCGCAGTGCCAGCCGAGGGCCTGCAGGCCGGCTGCGGGAAAATCGGCATCGGGCAGCTTGGTCTCCTGCAGCGCGATGGCATCGATCGGGTTGGCCGCGAGCCACTCCGTGAGGTGCGGCAAGCGTACCCGCAGTGAATTCACGTTCCAGGTGGCAATCGCACGGGTCATGCGGCCAGGCCCAGCTGTCGCAACAGCGGCTCGAGTTCGGGCTTGCGGCCCCGGAACTCGACGAACGCTTCCATCGCGTCGCGGCTGCCGCCACGCTCGAGGATCGAGCCGAGGAAGCGGCGGGCGGTCGCAGCATCGAAGATGCCCGATTCCTCGAATGCGCCGAAGGCGTCCGCCGACAGCACCTCGGCCCACTTGTAGCTGTAGTAACCCGCGGCGTAGCCGCCCGAGAAGATGTGCTGGAAGCTGTGCGGGAAGCGGTTGAACGCCGGTGGACGCACGACGGCCACCTCGTCACGCACCTGCGCCAGCATCTGCATCAGCCGCGAGCCGTGTTCGGGCGAGAACTCGGCGTGCAAGCGGAAATCGAACAGCGCGAACTCGAGCTGTCGGACCGACTGCAGGCCGGCCTGGAACGAGCGCGTCCCCTGCAACTTGCGCAACGCGTCGAGCGGCAGCGGCTCGCCGGTCTCGACGTGGCCCGAGATGAGCGGCAGTACCTCTGCGCGCCAGGCGAAGTTCTCCATGAACTGGCTCGGCAGCTCGACCGCATCCCACGGCACGCCATTGATGCCGGCTACGCTCGGGAAATTCACGCGCGTCAGCATGTGGTGCAGGCCGTGGCCGAACTCATGGAACAGCGTCAGCACCTCGTAGTGCGTCAGCAGCGAAGGCCGGTCCGGGCCCGGTGGCGTGAAGTTGCAGACGAGGTAGGCGACCGGCAGCGCGTGCGCGCCCGGCAGGTCGATCCGCCCCATGCATTCGTCCATCCAGGCGCCGCCGCGCTTCTTGGGTCGCGCGTAGAGGTCGAGGAAGAACCCGCCGCGAGGCTCCCCCTCGCTGCCGATGATGTCGTAGTAGCGGACGTCGGAGTGATATACCTCGACGGCCTTGCGTTCCTCGATGCGCACTCCGTAGAGACGCTGTGCCACGGCGAACAGGCCCTGCAGCACGCGCGGCAAGGGGAAGTACGGGCGCAGCTCCTCCTCCGAGACGGCCAGGCGCTCGCGCTTCAGTCGCTCCGAGTGGAATGCCACGTCCCAGGCTTCGAGCCGGGTGCCCGCGAACGTTTCAAGTTCGGCCAACTCGCGCTGCGCGGCCGGCCGGCACAGGCGCGCCAGCCGACCCAGGAACTCCAGCACCTCGGCGGGATCGCGCGCCATCTTGGTGGCGAGCGAGTAGTCCGCGAAGCTGGCGAAACCAGCGAGCTGCGCGGCCTCGTGCCGCAGCGCGAGGATTTCTTCGATCAGCGCCGTGTTGTCCCACTGCGCCGGACCCTGCTCGGAGGCGCGCGTGAGCCAGGCCGTGTAGAAGTCCAGGCGCAGCTGCCGGTCTTCGGCATGCGTCAGGACCGCCTGGTAATTCGGTGCGTCGAGCGTGAATACCCAGCCGCTGCCGCCGTTCTTCGCGGCCTCGGCGCGCGCACGGGCGACAACCGCGGCGGGCAGGCCGGCGAGTTCAGCCGGGTCTTCGACGACGCGCGTCCAGGCATTGGTGGCATCGAGCACGTTCTCGTCGAACTTCGCCTGTGCCGTCGACAGGCGCTCCATGAGTTCGCGGAAGCGCTGCTTGCGGTCGGGTGCGAGCGCGACACCGGAGAGACGGAAGTCACGCAGCGCGTTGTCGACGAGCTTGCGCTGCTCCGGCTTCAGGTCGGCGTATTGCGTGTCCTTGATGCGCTGGTAGGCCGCGCACAGCGCGGCATTCTGTGCGATCTCGGTGTGATACGCGGTGAGCAGCGGCAGGCAGGTGTTGTAAGCCGCCCGCAGTTCGTCGCTGTTCGCCACGCCATTGAGGTGACCCACCGGCGACCAGGTGCGCGCGAGCCTGTGCTGCATCCGTTCGATGGGAACGACGATGCCGTCCCAGCCCTCGGCGCCTGAATCGAGCAGTTCCTGCAAGCCTTGCCGGTTATCGCCCAGCACCTGCCTGACGGACGGTTCGATGTGCTCCGGACGGATCGCAAGAAAGGCAGGCAGGGTTGCTTCGTGCAGGAGGGGGTTGTCCATGCGCGCCATTCTAGCGGCGCGACGGCCCCGGATTCAGCCGAACGCGCCCTGCAGCAGCCAGCCGAGCGCGTACACGGCGGCGACGAAACCCAGGAAAGCGAACGCGGCCCGCCTGCGGTAGTGGCGGGTGAGGTCGCCCGGAGGCAGCGCGGCGAGCAGGAACAGCCGGTCACCGTCCGGACGGCACAACACGTGGAAAGTCTGCCGGGTCGGGCGTTCAGCGCCGCGCTCCGTGAGAGTACGCCGAGCCTCCTGCCGTGCGGCCTCCCACTCGACCATGTCGATCCGGCCGTCACCGTCCCGGTCGAAGCGCTGCAGCAGGGCAGGCTGGTCCTCTTTCCATTCGGCCAGCACCCGGGCCAGTTCCGCCTGCTGGTCGAGTTCGCCGGACGATGCCGTCGAGCGGAAATCACCCAGGGCGTACAGGCGCTCGTGCTCGTAGATGCGGTCCTCGACGTAGCGGTAGCCGCGGCCTCCGGTCAGCGACAGCTTCCGGTCGGGTCCCGACGCGGGCCAGGGCGTGTCGCCGTACCACGTGGTCGATTCAGCGGGCACGACTTCGGCGCCGTCGGGCTGCACGATGCACTGGCCAGTCTCGTCGTCGAGCAGGAACGCGATCGATGACGTGCCTGACGCGATCGTCTGCCAGCTCTCCCGCCGGTTCTTGCCCGTGCCGCGTTCCGTCCGCTTCGCGATCCTGTAGCTCCACCACACGCAAGGCCGTTGCGTGAGCGGCGCGGGATTGTTCGTACCCGGCAGGAGCAGCCCGTTACCCAGGAGCTCGACGTAGCCCTGCGCCGCCGAGCGGATGCGCGACGTCGGCGTGTCCTCGATGAGCCGCGCGATCCTGAGCCAGCGCAGCGCTGCCGCGCCGCCGGCCACGACGGCGACACCCAGCGTCAGCAGCCAGAACCAGAAATCGCTCTCAGCCAAAGAGCTTGCCCAGGTCCACGTCGCGCTTCTGCTCGTCGGTGAATTCGAGCAGCTGTGCCGCCTTGAACTCGAACATGCGCGCGACCAGCAGGTCCGGGAAGGTCTGGATGCGGATGTTGTTGAGGTTCACCGACTCGTTGTAGAGCTCGCGGCGGTCAGCGATCGCTTCTTCCAGCTGCGAGATGCGGGTCTGCAGGTGGCGGAAGCCGTTGTCGGCCTTGAGGTCCGGGTAATTCTCCGCCACCGCGAACAGGCGGCCGAGACCCTGGCGCAGCTGGTCCTCGGCCACGCCGAGCGCGGCAACGTCCCCGCTGCCCTGCGCCTTGAATACCGCCGAGCGTGCCTGCATCACGCGCTCCAGCGTCTCCTGCTCGTACTGCATGTAGCGCTTGCAGGTCTCGACCAGCTTCGGCAGCTCGTCGTGGCGCTGCGTGAGCAGCACGTCGATGTTGGCCCAGGCCTTGCGCACGTTCTCGCGCAAGGCGACGAGCCCGTTGTAGATGCGGACGACATAGACGGACGCCACGAACAGCAGCGCGACGAACAGCAACAGCATGACCAGCATCGGTGGCTCCCTGGGGATATTCCGGGGCGGGAATGACCCCGCGAGCCGCTAGATTGCCGGTTGCCCGGTGGCACCGTCTAGACTGTGCGTCTGAAGTCCGGGGAATGCGAGCAGTCCAGCATGGCGATTCGAACCTATCGCGGCGTACCTCCCACCCTGGGGCCGGGTGCGTGGGTCGATCCTGCGGCGCTGGTCATCGGTGACGTCGTGCTCGGCGCAGACGTGTCGATCTGGCCGTTCGCGCTGGTCCGCGGCGACGTCAACCGGATCCGCATCGGTGATCGCAGCAACGTCCAGGACGGCAGCATCATCCACGTCGCGCGTCCCTACCCTGGCAACGACGCGGGCTGGGCCACCATCCTCGGCGAGGACGTCGTCATCGGGCACAAGGTCGCGCTGCACGGCTGCACGATCGCGGACCGCGTGCTGGTCGGTATCGGCGCCATCGTGCTCGATGGCGTCGCAGTCGCGAGCGACGTGATCATCGGCGCCGGCAGCGTCGTCACGCCGGGCAAGCAACTCGAATCCGGTTACCTGTACGTCGGCTACCCCGCGCGCCGCTCGCGCGAGTTGCGGCCCGAAGAGATTGCGCGCATCCCCGAGATGGCGCGCGATTACGTGCTGCTCAAGAACGACTACGCGCAGCTGACGCCAGGTAGTTAGCGCGGAAATGCAGGGCTTCCAGCACGGGCGTCGTCTGCGGGCGCACGCCGCGCCACACGAAGAACGCTTCGGCCGCCTGTTCGACGAGCATGCCCCAGCCCTGCGCCACGTTTCTCACGCCGCGGTCATGGGCCCATCGCGTGAAGGGCGTTTCGCCGATCCCGTATGCCATGTCGTAGCACACGGTGTTCCTGTCCACTGCGCCGGAATGGATCGGTGGCACTTCGCCTTTGAGGCTGGCCGAAGTGGCATTGATGATCAGGTCGAACGGGTCGAGCGGCTCGACACCGTCGAAGGCGGCACCGCTCACTGCACCGCGGCCGGAGAATTCCGCGGCCAGCTCGATGGCGCGATTGGCCGTGCGGTTGGCGATCACGAGCGTCGACGGGTTCAGTTCCAGCAACGGCCCGATCACTCCGCGCGCTGCCCCGCCGGCGCCGAGCATCAGTATGCGTGGCGACGTGAGGTTCAGCTGGAGGTTCTGCCTGAGGTCGGTGACCAGTCCGGCGCCATCCGTGTTGTCGCCGATCAGTTCGCCATCACGACGCAGGACGGTATTGACGGCATCCGCGACCTGGGCCCGGGGGGTGAGCTCATTGACCAGCTCTGCGGCCGCGCGCTTGTGCGGCAGCGTGACGTTGGCGCCGGACCCGCCCTGCTCGAAAAAGAATTCGAGCAAGTCGTGACGGAACTGGTCCGGCGGAGCCTCATGCAGCCGGTACATCATGTCCTGCCCGGTCTGCCGTGCAAACAGGCCGTGGATGAACGGCGACCAGCTGTGCTGGACCGGGTAGCCGAAGAGGGCGTAGGAGTCAGGCATGGGGGAAAGGGGTTAGGGGTTAGGGGTTAGGGGTTAGTCAGAGGTGCGGCGTCAGTCGGAGGGTTCGAGCTTCGTCGCCCGCGCGACGTTCCGGCTAACCCCTAACCCCCTTCCTTCAGCCAAGTCGCTGCTCGTTTTGCGAAGTACGTCAGGATGCCGTCGGCGCCCGCGCGCTTGATGCAGTTGAGCGATTCGAGCGCGACCGCGCGCTCGTCGAGCCAGCCGTTCTGCGCTGCCGCCATGTGCATCGCATACTCGCCGCTGACCTGGTACACGAACGTCGGCGCCCCGAAGCGCTCCTTCACGCGACGCACGATGTCGAGGTAC
This sequence comes from Steroidobacteraceae bacterium, assembly GCA_049687855.1. Taxonomy (GTDB): domain Bacteria; phylum Pseudomonadota; class Gammaproteobacteria; order Steroidobacterales; family Steroidobacteraceae; genus RPQJ01. The sequence goes on from JBAVJR010000380.1 coordinate 14,006, forward strand.
GGCATGCCGGGCTTCACCATCACCATGTCGGCGCCTTCGGCGAGGTCGAGCTCGACTTCGCGCAACGCCTCGTCCGAATTGCACGGGTCCATCTGGTAGTTGTACTTGTTGCCCTTGCCGAGGTTGCCGGCCGAGCCCACGGCGTCGCGGAACGGGCCGTAGTAGCTCGACGCGTATTTCGCCGAGTAGGCCAGGATGCGGGTGTGGATGTGGCCCGCAGCCTCGAGCGCGTCGCGCAGCGCGCCGATGCGGCCATCCATCATGTCGGAGGGCGCCACGACATCTGCGCCAGCTTCGGCATGCGACAGACCCTGCTTCACAAGCGCCTCGACCGTCACGTCGTTCATCACGTAGCCGGATTCGTCGATGATGCCGTCCTGGCCGTGGGTCGTGAACGGATCGAGCGCGACGTCGGTAATGACACCAAGCTCGGGCACGGCCTTCTTGATCGCGCGTACTGCTCTTTGTGCCAGGCCATCGGGGTTCCAGGCCTCGCGGCCGTCGAGGCTCTTCACCTCGAGCGGCGTGACCGGGAAGAGGGCGAGTGCCGGTATGCCGAGGCGCGCGACGGCTTCGGCCTCGCGGACCAGTTCATCCACCGACACGCGATCGATGCCCGGCATCGACGGGATCGCCACGCGCTGCTTCGACCCTTCCATGACGAACATCGGGTAGATGAAGTCGTCCGGCGTCAGCGTCGTTTCCCGCATCATGCGGCGAGAGAACGCGTCGCGGCGCATGCGGCGCATGCGCACACGAGGGAACTGGCCGGGGGCGTCGGGGTGGGTCATGGGGGCTGGCGCTTTTCCGATCGGAAACCAGACTTTATACCCGAGCGGGACCGGCCGCGAAAAGAACGCAATCGCCGCGACACCGGGGGCAGAATCCGCGCATGAGCAGCAGATCCCGTTCGACCCGGTTATCGGCAGTTCCAGGTCGCGCAAAGCCTCCCGCCGCCAAGGTCGCGCGGAAGCCTGCTGCGACCGCCAGGACGCCTGCGCCAGCTGCGGTTCAGTCCGCGTCCCTGGCCCCCGATGCGCGACCCCGGTGCGGCTGGTCGTATTCCGGCATGAACGTGGAATACATCGCCTATCACGACCGGGAATGGGGCGTTCCGGTCCACGACGACCGGCGGCTGTTCGAGTTCCTGGTCCTGGAGGGCGCGCAGGCCGGGCTCAGCTGGTCGACGATCCTGCGCAAGCGCGACGGTTACCGCGCATCGTTTGCCGGTTTCGACCCGGTGAAGGTGGCGCGTTTCGACTCGCGCAAGGTCGAGACGCTGCTGCAGTTCCCGGGCGTCGTGCGCAACCGGCTCAAGATCGCTTCGGCGATCACCAACGCGCGCCACTTCCTCGAAGTGCAGGAGGAATTCGGCAGCTTCGCGCAATACAGCTGGCGGTTCGTCGGCGGCCAGCCGATCGTGAACCGATGGCGCGAGATGTCACAGGTACCGGCGACGTCGCCGGAGTCGGATGCGTTAAGCAAGGACCTGCAGCGGCGCGGCTTCAAGTTCGTGGGGTCCACGATCATGTACGCGTACATGCAGGCGACGGGGATGGTGAACGATCACCTGGTGACGTGTTTCAGGCATGAGGAAGTGGAAGGAAGGGGTTAGGGGTTAGGGGTTAGTCGGAGGATTGCAGCAGCCTGCTGTCCCGGCTCCTTGCCCCAAAAATACCGTTGATCGTTATGCAGTCACTGCACATCCGACTAGCCCCCAACCCCTAACCCCTTCACTCGCCGACCCACCAATCGACGCTCGTTCCCCCGGCACCGTCGGGCACCAGCAGCCGGTGCAGGTCCGGCAGCAATTCCGCGAGCCGTTCATCGAGCATCCACGGCGGGTTCACGATCACGAGGCCAGACCCGCGCAGGCCCACGGCCGTGTCGTCGGGCATCACGCTCATCGTCACGTCCAGCACCTTGCGGATGCCCGAACCTTCGAGATTGCGGCGGAAACGCAGCGGCGCCGCGCGTTCCGTGAGCGGGTACCAGATGCAGTACGTGCCGGTCGGCCAGCGTTCGCAGCCGGTTTCGAGCGCCGACAGGATGCGATCGAACTCGTTGTCCGTTTCGAAGGGCGGGTCGATCAGCACGAGTCCGCGGTTCTCGCGCGGCGGCAACTGCGCCTTCAACGCGGCGTAACCGTCACTCTCGACGATCGACACGAGCTTCTGCCAGCCCAGGCTCGAGCGCAGGGCCTGCGCTTCTCGCGCATGCGTCTCTGCCAGCACCATCCGGTCCGTCAGGCGGCGCATCTTCGCGACGATGGTCGGTGAGCCAGGGTAAGCCGTGATCGCGCTGCGGCCCGGGCCGGCGCATGCCTTCACGAGCCGGACATACCCGGCGACTTCCGCCGGCAAGGCGACTTCCGGGAACTCGAGCAGCCGACCGATGCCGTTCTTGTATTCGCCGCTGCGCTGCGACTCGCCGAGGCTCAGGTCGTACGTGCCGCCGCCCGCATGCGTATCGAGATAAAAGAACGGCGCAGGCTTCTTCTTCAGGTGCTCGACGAGCATCATGAGCACGACGTGCTTCAGCACGTCCGCGAAGTTCCCCGCATGGAACGCGTGGCGATAGTTCATGTCTGACCGATCCGGGGTCCCGGGTCACGCAACGGAGTCACGCTGGATGCCGACAAGAGTACTGCACCCGCTGCGTCCCGGTTTGCTGGTTCGCTGGCGCGGGTCCCTGACCGGCGCGTGGCTGGCCTGCACGCTGGTGACCGGGTGCGCCCTGGGGCAAGCGGCGGGCGGCCCACCCCCAGCGGTCGAGCAGCAAGCCGTGACGAACGTGCCGGCCGAGATGATCGAGGCTGCGCTCGACGACGCGGCCAATCGGTCGACGACGGCGCGAGCCGACATCAAGGTGACGAGCGCCGGGCCGGTGACCTGGCCGGACGGTTCGCTCGGTTGCCCGAAGGCCGGGATGATGTACACGCAGGCGCTCGTTGCCGGGTACCGGATCGTGCTGCAGGCCGGGGACCTCGTGCTCAATTACCACTCTGCTGCGCGCGGCAAGCCGGTGTTCTGTCCGGCGGGTCGCGTCGCGCCGCCGGTGCCGGCCGATGCTGCGGCCTGATTACGTCACGGAAGGCGTGGCGGAAGCTCTTCGTGGCTCCGCACGCGTATTCCGAAATTAAGTAAAATCGAAATGGCTCGTGCCCTGCGGTGGGAGTAGGCTCGGCCAGGCACGAATTACAACCAGCCGCCTGTGCCGAGCGCAAGCGCTCGGCGGATTATCGTGCCGTGTCCAGGCGCCATCGATCGAAGGAGTGCTGCATGTCGAGTTACCTGCGTTTCGTCGCGATCAACGTCGTCGCCTTGACGGCCATGGGTGCCGGGTCAGTGCTGGCTGCACCGACGCCGGACGATCCGGCGGCGGTCCTGGCCGAGACCAAGCAATCGCCCAATGCCAAGCTCGGCCCCTGGCTCGACAACCTGTACCAGGAATACCAGGAGGCCAAGGGCAAGGGCGTCGCGGACAAGGACTTCCGCAGCACCAACAAGGCGTTGCGCGTTACGCGTGCCACGATTGGACTCGATGCCGTGGCGACCGATGGTGCCGCGCTGGCCCGCTCGTTGAAGGCGATGGGCGCCACGAATGTTCGCAACCAGGGCCCGCTGGTGTCGGCCCGCGTGCCGGTCAGCGCGCTCGGCAAGCTGGCTGCGGATCCGGCGCTCAGGTATGCGCGTGCGCCTCTGGCCACGACTGAGGCGTTGCTGAAGCC
>JBAVJR010000381.1:0-3532 GCA_049687855.1 Steroidobacteraceae bacterium
CCGGTGGCCGCTGCACGTGGTTCGTGGCGAAGGCGTCGCCGCAGACCGTACGCAAACAGTGGATTGCGGGCCTGCTGCAGCCGGCGGGTGTGTTGCACGTCGACGCCGGTGCCGCAAAGGCGCTGCGGGGCGGCAAGAGCCTGCTGCCGGCGGGAGTGACCCGGGTCGAGGGCCGCTTCGACCGTGGCGATGCGGTCATCGTGCGCGACGCGGATGGCGCGGAGATCGCGCGCGGCCTGAGCGCCTATTCGAGCGAGGACGCCCGTCGCGCGAGCGGTCGCCGCAGCCAGGAGCTCGAGGCGATTCTCGGGTATCGTGGCCGTGACGAGCTGATTCACCGCGACGACCTCGTGCTGACGTGACCACCGACGAAGCCATTGCCCAGACCATGCAGCAGCTCGGCCGCGACGCGGTCGCGGCGCAGCGCGTGCTCTCGATCTCGAGCGGCGCGCAGCGCAACCGGGCCCTGCACGCTATCGCTGCCTCGCTGCGGCTGCACCAAGCTGCGATTCTCGCGGCCAACGAACGCGACATGAGTGCTGCGATCGCCGCCGGGCTCGGACGCGCGGCACTGGATCGCCTGCAACTCGATGCCGCGCGCATCGAAGCGATGGCGCGTGGGGTTGAGGAGATCGCGGCGCTGCCCGACCCGATCGGGACGGTGCTGGCCGAGTGGACGCGCCCGAACGGGCTGCGCTTCCAGCGCGTCCGCGTGCCGCTGGGGGTCATCGGCATCATCTACGAAAGCCGTCCGAACGTGACCTGCGACGCCGGCGCGCTGTGCCTCAAGTCGGCGAATGCGGCAATCCTGCGCGGCGGCAGCGAGAGCCACCACTCCAGCATTGCGATCCACGCGTGCCTCGTCGAAGGGGTGAGTGCCGCGGGCCTGCCGGACGCCTGCATCCAGCTCGTGCCCACGACCGATCGCGCCGCCGTCGGCCAGATGCTCGCGGGCATGACCGACTTCATCGACGTGATCGTGCCGCGGGGCGGCAAGAGCCTGATCGCGCGCGTGCAGCAGGAAGCGCGGGTGCCGGTCATCGGTCACCTCGAAGGCCTGTGCCACGTGTATGTCGATCGCGCGGCCAACCTCGAGATGGCGCGCTCGATCGTGCTCAATGCCAAGCTGCGGCGCACCGGAGTCTGCGGCGCAGCCGAGACGTTGCTGGTCGATGTCGCGGCCGCAAGCACGCACCTGGCGCTGCTGGTGCGGGAATTGCTCGATGCGGGTTGCGAAGTCCGTGGCGACGCCGCGACCTGCGCAGTCGATTCGCGGGTGGTCCCCGCAACGGAGGCCGACTGGCACGCCGAGTACCTCGACGCCATCATCGCCGTGAAGCTCGTGGACGGCGTGCAGGGCGCGATCGAACACATCGCGCGCTACGGCTCGGATCACACGGACTCGATCGTCACGGACGACTTCGCGACGGCCGAGACGTTCCTCGCGCGGGTCGACAGCGCGATCGTGCTGCACAACGCGTCCACCCAGTTCGCGGACGGCGGCGAGTTCGGCATGGGTGCGGAGATCGGGATCTCGACCGACCGGTTCCATGCGCGCGGACCGGTCGGCGTCGAACAGCTGACGAGCTACAAGTACGTCGTGCGGGGCAGCGGCCAGGTCCGGCCCTGATTGCTCAGGTGTCGACGGCGGCGAGTCCGCCGACCAGCGAATAGACCGCCGCGTATCCCAGCGAGCGCAGGTGTCCTGCCAGAGCGAGACTGCGCACGCCGTGGGCGCACACGATCAGGTAACGGCCCTCGGGCGGCAACGCGGTCGAGCCCTGCAGCAACGCGCTGAGCGGCAGGTGCCACTCGATCTGCCTGGCCGGGTCGTCCATGGCGCGTTCCCACGACTCACGGATGTCGACCAGCGTCAGGCCCGACGCGCGGGCGGCAGCCAGCGTCGGGTACTCGAGTTCGAGGGCGGCCGTGTCGATGGCGTCCGCCTGCAGCTCGCGCGGCGAGTGGTCGCAGGCTGGATTGCGCGCCGCCTTGAGCGTGCGCCAGTGCATGCCGAGCAGGTCGAACACGTGCAGCGCCGGGGCGCCCTCGACCGGCAGGCCGAGCAGGATCTTCAACGTCTGCATCGCCTGCATCGCACCGAGCGCCGCCGGGACCGGGCCAAGCACGCCGGCCTGCGCGCAGTTGCCGACCAGTCCGTCGCGCGGCGCCTCGGGCCAGAGGCAACGCAGGCATGGCCAGTCCTCGCGCGGCAGGTAGACCTGCAGCTGCCCTTCGTACTGATAGACGCTGGCGAAGACCGCGGGCTTGCCGAGGACCACCGCGGCGTCGTTCACGGTGAACTTGGTCGCGAAGTTGTCGCTGCAGTCGACGACGAGGTCATACCGCGCGAGCCAGTCGACGAGGCTGGCGGCGTCGGCGCGCTCCGCATGCACCGCGAGCGTTACCTCGGGGTTCAGTTGCCGCAGCCGCGTCGCAGCCACGGTCGCCTTCGACTTGCCGATGTCCGCGACGCCGTACAGCGGCTGCCGGTGCAGGTTGCTCGCTTCCACGACGTCGCCGTCGACGATGCCGATGCGTCCCACGCCGGCCGCGGCGAGGTACTGCAGCACCGGCACGCCGAGACCGCCGGCGCCGATGACCAGCACCGAGCCTGCGCGCAGGCGCTGTTGTCCGGCGACGCCGACTTCGGGCAGCGCGATCTGCCGCGAGAAGTCCGGTGCCCCGTGCGCATGAGAGTCCGCAATGTGCGCCCGCTCGTGCCCGTGTTCATGGCCGGGCGAACGGTCAGCGGCCGGCGTAGGGGAGTGGCTCGCGTGGTCACCCGGTTGCGCGCAGCGCTCGCAGTTCACCCAGCCCGAATCGCCATCGACGTAGTGTTCCTTCTTCCAGATCGGTACACGGTGCTTCACTTCGTCGATGATGTAGCGGCAGGCCGCGAATGCTTCCGCGCGATGGCGTGAGCTCACGCCCACCCACACGGCCATTTCGCCGAGGCCGAGGTCGCCGATCCGGTGGACGCAGGCGGCATGCTGCACGCCATATCTCGCGATCGCCTCGGCGACGATGCGCTCGCCCTCCCGTTCGGCGAGCGCAGCATAAGCTTCGTATTCGAGCCGGCGCACCGCACGGCCTTCGTTGTGGTCGCGCACCCAGCCTTCGAACGTCGCATAGCCGCCGCACGCCGGATCGGCGAGCGCCTCGCGCCCGCGGGCCGCGTCGATCGGCACCGTGCTGAAGGCAAAGGGTTGCATCAGCCGCCCGCGACGGGAGGAATGAAGACGACGCGGTCGTTGGATTCGAGCGGCGACGACCAGTCGCGGAACTCCTCGTTCACGGCGACGCGCAACATCGAGAGCGGCAGCGTGAAGCCGTGCTTCACCCGCACTTCCTCGTACAACTCCGCAGGCGTTGCAGCCGCCGTTTCCAGGCGTTCCTCGCTGCAGCCGGCCTGCTCACGCAGCACGGCAAAATACTGGAGCGTGATCTTCTTCATGGATTCGCCGGCCCGCCGAGGCTGTTCCGGGCGCGTTGCAGTTCCTCGGGGGTGTTCACGTTGTCGAGCGCGGTC
>JBAVJR010000382.1:0-3213 GCA_049687855.1 Steroidobacteraceae bacterium
GTTCCTGCCCAGTGTCACGACGGCCACCCTCGGACCGGGCCAGAGCAACATCTACATACGCGGCCTCAGCATTGGATCGCTCGGCACCCAGGGATCGGGCACCAACGGCCCCTGGCCGAACGTCGCCGTGTACCTCGACGAGCAGTCCACGCAGGTTCCGGGTCGCAACCTCGACGTCTACGCAGCCGACTTCGAGCGCATCGAAGTTCTGACCGGGCCGCAGGGCACGTTGTTCGGCGCCGGCGCCCAGGCGGGCGTGCTGCGCTACATCACCAACAAGCCGAAATTCAACGAGTTGTCCGGCAACGTCAAGGTCGGTTACGCGAATACGGCGGACGGCGACGACAGCTACAACGTCGAAGGCGTGATCAACATCCCGCTCATCGACGACAAGCTGGCGGCGCGCATCGTGGCCTACCAGGACCACCGCGGCGGTTACATCGACAACGTCTACAGCACGTTCACGCGGCAAGGCACCGACCTGGGCTTTGCGCGCCGCACGGGCGGTGTCGTTCCGGCCGACTCCCTCGTGATCGACAACGCCGACGTTGCCGGCGAGAACTTCAATGAGGCCGAGTACCAAGGCATTCGCGGCAGCATGAAGTGGCAGATCGCCGACGACTGGGATGCCATCCTGGCCGTGGCGTACCAGAAGATCGAAGGCGAGGGTGTGTTCTACCAGCATCCAAACGGTTCCGAATCTGGTTGCGGAACGAACCCCAACTGCACCAACTCGACTCAGCCGCTGAAACCGCTTCAGGTGACGGTCTTCACCCCGAGTTCCACCCAGGATGAGTTCGTCAATACCGCGCTGACGGTCAACGGCAAGGTCGGCACGCTCGACCTCGTCTACGCCGGCGCGTACCTGACGCGCGAAGCGCAGTCGATCTCTGACTACACGAACTATGCGCGCGGTGTATGGGGCACCTACTACCAGTGCACCGGCTTCTCGGGCGCCAGTGTGGACAAGTGCTACTCGCCCGCGAGCTTCTGGGACGACACGAACGACAGCACCAACATGAGCCACGAACTGCGCCTGAGCAGTCCGACCGATTGGCGCATGCGGTTCGTGGGCGGCTTGTTCTATGAAGATCGCACGATCGAGGCCACTACAGACTGGCACTACAAGTCGGTGCCGGAGTGCCCGGACAGCGGCGTCTCCACGGGCAGCTGCTACCTGTACCTCGATCCACGTGCCGCGCCGAAGTTCCAGTCGGCGGTGCCGGACATGAACAATCCGAATCGCCGCGCTTCGGACATCGGCTTCTTCAACGATTTCACGCGTGACTACTCGCAGTTTGCGGCATTCGCGTCGGTCGACTTCGACATCCTCGAGAACCTGACCCTGACCCTGGGCACGCGCTATTACGACATCGAGAATTCGATGGTGGGCGCGAACATGGGGAGCTTCTACTGCAAGGTCTACGGCACGGGCGAATCCGGCCCCTGCACCGGCGCGCTGTATGGCTATGGCGACTTGGCGCCATTCGGCACTAACGTCAGCGAACAGGACGACAACAACAACCAGGCCGACGGTTTCAAGAGCCGCGCCAACCTGACCTGGCGCGTCAACCCGGACGTGCTGGTGTACGCAACCTGGTCCGAGGGTTACCGGCCTGGCGGCTTCAACCGCGGATCTGCTTGCGGCGCCAGGGACCCGGTCAGCCTGGTCAACCAGTGGTGCTTCCCGACGTCCTACGATTCGGACGACCTGACCAACATCGAGGCTGGCTGGAAGACGCAGTTCTGGGGCGGGCGGGCGCAGTTCAACGGCTCGATCTACCAAGTGCAATGGACGGACGCACAGACCGGCTTGTTTGCGCCGGAGCTCGGCTTCCCGAACCTGCAGTCCTTCCTGAACGGCCCGGAGTACGAAGTCAACGGCGTCGAGTTCAATTTCGTCGTCGCGCCGATGGATGGCCTGACGATCACGGGGGCCGGCTCGTACAACAAGGGCGAACTCACGAACTCGCCGCAGGTGATCAGCAACAACCCGGACAGCCCGACCTTCGGCCAGCCGGTGACAGAGTCGTGCGTCGCGGTCACGGCCGGCGTCTGCAGCACCGTGGTGCCCGTGGAAAACCTGTTCGGCACGCCCGGCACGGCGATGGCCAACTCGCCCGAGCTTCAGTTCAACATCCGCGCGCGGTACAACTGGGCCTGGGGCGATTACAACCCGTTCGTCGGAGCCGCGGTGCAGTACCAGGACGATTCGTACTCGTCGGCTACCGTGAACAATCGTTTCGTGCAGCCTTCGTTTACGACGATGGACGCGTCGTTCGGCGTGGCCAAGGATGCATGGAGCGCCGAGTTCTACGTCGTCAACCTGACGGATGAGAACAAGAGCATGTACACGACGGCCTCGCAGTTCATCCTGGTCGAAGTGCCGATGCGGCCGCGGACCATTGGTCTGCGCTTCGGTTACGGCTTCGGCGGAAACTGACCGGGCATCGCGCCAACTCGGGCCGGTGGGGTAACCCACCGGCCCGTTTTCTTATTGGGGCACATTCCTTCATCATTCCAGGATGTCTTCCGTCGCCATGCCGCCCAGCCTGGATGTGGATCTGCGCGAGCTGCAGCAGCTGATCGAGCAGCGTCGCTTCGCCGACGCCCTGGCCTCGTGCGATCGCCTGCTGGAGCAGGCTCCAGGGCACCGTGACCTGCTTTACATGCGCGCCGTGGCGCTGCGCCACCTGCAGCGCGTCCCGGAGGCGCTGGCGACGCTCGAGATTCTCGAGGACACGCACCCCACCTACCCGCGGCTGTTCCAGGAGCGCGGGCACTGCCACGTGTTCCTGAAGCAGGCGCCGGAGGCGATCCGGGCTTTTTCACGCGCCGTCGAGTTGAACCCTGCGTTGCCCGCGAGCTGGCGCCTGCTGGCATCGCTCTACCAGATGGTCGGGCGCACGCAGGAAGCCGCGAATGCGGCGCAGCACGTCGCCAAGCTGGCCACCCTGGCCACCGAGGTGGTGACGGCTCGCAGCATGCTCGCCGACGGCAACCTGCGCGAGGCGGAAGACCTCATCCGGGGTTACCTGGGGCGCAAGCCGGACGACATCGAGGCGCTGCGGGTGCTGGCGCAGGTCGCGCACCAGAACGAGTTCTCGAAGGACGCGGCGACCCTGCTCGAGGCGGTGCTCGCGGCCTCGCCAGGCTATCGCCCGGCCCGCCACGACTACGTGCTCGCACTCATCGCCCTGCACAAGCACAAGC
>JBAVJR010000383.1:0-4050 GCA_049687855.1 Steroidobacteraceae bacterium
CGATCACGGTGATCCTGTGCGTGGCCTACACGACGCTGGCGGAGCGCAAGGTCATCGGCTACATGCAGGTGCGCATCGGCCCGAACCGGGTCGGACCGTTCGGCCTGCTGCAGCCGTTCGCCGACGTGATCAAGCTGCTGCTCAAGGAGGTCGTCGTCCCCTCGCGCTCGAACCGCTACCTGTTCGTCGTGGCGCCGCTGCTGACGCTGACGCCGGCTTTTGCAGCCTGGGCCGTGATGTCGCTGTGGCCGGGTTTTTCGATCGCGCACATCGACGCGGGCGTGCTCTACATCCTCGCGCTCGCTGGTTTCGGCGCCTACGGCATCATCCTCGCCGGCTGGGCCGCGAACTCGAAGTATGCGTTCCTCGGCGCCATGCGCTCGGCGGCGCAGATCGTCGCGTATGAAATCGCGATGGGTTTCGCGCTGGTCGGCGTGGTGATGGCGGCCGGCACGCTCAACATCGGCAAGATCGTCGAAGCGCAGGCGGGCGGGCCCGGCAGCTGGTACTGGTTCTGGCTGTTCCCGCTGCTGGTGGTCTACTTCATCTCGGGCGTCGCTGAAACCAACCGCGCGCCGTTCGACGTCGCGGAAGGCGAGTCGGAAATCGTGGCCGGTTTCCACGTCGAGTACTCAGGCATCGCGTTCGCGCTGTTCTTCCTCGCCGAATACGCCAACATGATCCTGATCTCGGCGCTGTCGGCCACGTTCTTCCTGGGCGGCTGGCTGTCGCCGGTCGAAGGCTACCCGGTGCTCGGCGACATCGCCCTGCTCGCGGCGCCGGGCCTGCACTGGTTCATCCTCAAGACCTGCTTCTTCCTGTTCTGCTTCCTGTGGTTTCGCGCGACGTTCCCGCGGTACCGCTACGACCAGATCATGCGGCTCGGCTGGAAAGTGTTCATTCCGGTCACCCTGGTCTGGCTGTGCGCCGAGGCGGCGATGTGGATCTGCAAGATCGGTCCCTGGGCCGCGTGAGGTAGCGAGAGCGTGCGCAGCTTCATCAAGACCTTCTTCCTCTGGGAACTGCTGCAGGGCCTGCGGGTGACGCTGCGCGCCTTCTTCGCGCCGAAGTTCACCATCCAGTACCCGGAGGAGAAGACCCCGCAGTCGCCGCGTTACCGCGGCCTGCATGCGCTGCGCCGTTATGCCAACGGCCAGGAGCGGTGCATCGCCTGCAAGCTCTGCGAGGCGGTCTGCCCGGCGCTCGCGATCACGATCGAGTCCGACGTCAGCGCCGACGGCACGCGCCGCACGACGCGCTACGACATCGACCTCTTCAAGTGCATCTACTGCGGCTTCTGCGAGGAGGCCTGCCCGGTCGATGCGATCGTGGAGACCCGCATCCACGAGTACCACATGGAAAACCGCGGCGAGAACATCATGACCAAGGACAAGCTGCTGGCGATGGGCGAGCGCTACGAAGCCATGATCGCGGCCGACAAGGCCGCCGACGCGCGCTACCGCTGACCGAGGCGACACCGAATGATCGTCAACGTCCTCTTCTACGTCTTCGGCGCGATCCTGGTGCTGACCGCGCTGGGCGTCATCACGGCCCGCAACCCGGTGCACTGCGCGCTGTTCCTGGTCGCGGCCTTCCTGAACAGTGCCGTGATCTGGCTGCTGCTGGACGCCGAGTTCCTCGCGCTGACGCTGGTCGTGGTCTACGTCGGCGCCGTGATGGTGCTGTGGCTGTTCGTGGTGATGATGCTCGACGTCGACGTCGAGAAGCTGCGGCAGGGCTTTACCCGCTATGCGCCGCTCGGCGCGCTGATCGCCCTGGTCGTCGCGGCGCAGATCGGCCTCGTCGTCTACGTGCGCAAGCTCGGGCTCGAGGACGCGGACGCGGTCGTCGTCAGCCGGCCCGAGGGCTATTCGAACACGCAGGAGCTCGGGCACCTGCTCTACACGCAGTACCTCTATCCGTTCGAGATCGCCGCCGTCATCCTGCTGGTCGCGATCGTCGCCGCGATCACGCTCACCATGCGTGATCGTCCGGGGCAGAAGGTACAGGACATCGGCAAGCAGGTCGCGGTGCGGGCGCAGGACCGTGTGCGCATCGTCAAGATGGACGCGGAGGCCCGGCAGTGATCCCGCTGTCCCACGTGCTGCTGCTGTCCGGCATCCTGTTCAGCCTCGCGGTCGCCGGCATCTTCATCAACCGCAAGAACGTGCTGCTGCTGCTCATGTGCATCGAGCTCATGCTGCTGTCGGTGAACTTCAACTTCATCGCCTTCTCGCAGTACCTCGGCGACCTCTCCGGGCAGGTGTTCGTGTTCTTCATCCTCACGGTCGCCGCCGCCGAATCGGCGATCGGCCTGGCGATCCTGGTCGTGCTGTTCCGCGAGCGGAAGAGCATCAACGTCGAAGACCTCGACGCGATGAGGGGCTGAGCCGTGGAACGGACGCTGCTCATCATCGTCCTGGCGCCGCTGATCGCATCGATCATCGCGGGGTTGTCCGGCAAGCTGATTGGCCGCGCGGCCACGCACAGCCTCACGATCGCGGGCGTCGCCGTATCGTGCGCGCTCTCGATCAAGGTCCTGCTGGGTCTGCTCAATGGCGCCCCGGTGTTCGACGGCGCGGTCTACACCTGGCTGGTCAGCGACGGCATCCAGATGGAGGTCGGCTTCCTGGTGGACCGGCTCTCCGCCCTGATGATGGTCGTCGTGACCTTCGTCTCGCTGATGGTCCACGTCTACACCATCGGCTACATGCGCGACGATCCGGGCTACACCCGGTTCTTCAGCTACATCTCGCTGTTCACGTTCTCGATGCTCATGCTCGTGATGTCGAACAACCTGCTGCAGTTGTTCTTCGGCTGGGAAGCGGTGGGCCTCGTGTCCTACCTGCTGATCGGCTTCTGGTACACCAGGCCGTCCGCCATCTTCGCGAACATGAAGGCGTTCCTGGTCAACCGCGTCGGCGACTTCGGCTTCCTGCTCGGCATCGCCGGGCTGGTCCACCTGACCGGCACGCTGCATTACGCCGAGATCTTCGCGCAGGCCGACACGATCGCGGGCAGCACGTTCGAGCTGGTTCCCGGGCACACCTGGCAGGCGGCCACGGTCATCTGCATCTGCCTGTTCATCGGCGCGATGGGCAAGTCGGCCCAGGTGCCGCTGCACGTCTGGCTGCCCGATTCGATGGAAGGCCCCACGCCGATCTCGGCGCTGATCCACGCGGCCACGATGGTCACCGCGGGCATCTTCATGGTCGCGCGCATGTCGCCGCTGTTCGAGTTGTCGGAGACCGCACTCAGCTTCGTGCTGGTGATCGGCGCGACGACGGCGCTGTTCATGGGGTTCCTCGGCATCGTCAACAACGACATCAAGCGGGTGGTGGCGTATTCGACGCTTTCGCAGCTCGGCTACATGACCGTGGCGCTCGGCGTCTCGGCGTATGCCGGCGCGATCTTCCACCTGATGACGCACGCCTTCTTCAAGGCGCTGCTGTTCCTCGCGGCCGGCTCGGTCATCATCGCGATGCACCACGAGCAGGACATGCGCAAGATGGGCGGCCTGAGGAAGTACATGCCCATCACGTACTGGACCGCGCTGATCGGCTCACTGGCACTGATCGGCTTCCCGGGTTTCTCGGGCTTTTTTTCCAAGGACGCCCTGATCGAAGCCGTGCACGCCTCGCACATCCCGGGCGCCGGTTACGCGTATTTCTGCGTGATCGTGGGTGTGTTCGTCACGGCGTTCTATTCGTTCCGGCTCGTCTTCATGACGTTCCACGGCAAGGAGCGCATGGATCACCACACGCAGGAGCACCTGCATGAGAGCCCGTGGGTCGTCACGGTCCCGCTCGTCCTGCTGGCGATTCCGTCGGTCGCCATCGGCTGGTTCACGATCGAGCCACTGTTGTTCGGCGGATATTTCGGCGGCGCGATCCACGTAGCCGAGAGTCACGACGTGCTGCGTCACCTGGCGGAAGACTTCCACGGAGCCGCCCAGTTCGTGCAGCACAGTTTCAGCGGTCCGGCCGTGTGGCTGGCTGCGGCCGGTGTGGCGCTGGCCTGGCTCCTGTACCTGAAGCGTCCCGAGTTGCC
>JBAVJR010000384.1:0-6965 GCA_049687855.1 Steroidobacteraceae bacterium
GGTCGTTCTGGCCCGACTCTTCGATAGTCGCGTGGCGTGCAATGACGAGGGCGGTGCCGGGCCGCTGCTAGAATGCCGCCCATGCACCCGCCGATCGACAGCAAGTTGCCGCGAGTCGGGACGACGATTTTCACAGTCATGTCCCGCCTCGCCGCCGAGCACGGCGCCATCAACCTGTCGCAGGGCTTTCCCGATTTCGAGCCGCCCGCCCGCCTGACCGAACTCGCCGAGCACCACATGCGGCAGCGAGGGGGCGCCGGCAACCAGTACGCGCCGATGACCGGTCTGCCGAGCCTGCGCGAAGCCATCGCCGCCAAGGTTGCCGAGTACTACGGCTGCCAGGCCAGCCCGGACAGCGACATCACGGTTGCTTCCGGCGGCACCGAGGCGCTGTTTTGTGCGATCCAGGCCATCGTTCGTTCCGGCGACGAAGTCATCCTGCTCGACCCGGCCTACGACTCGTACGAGCCGGCGGTCGAGTTGGCCGGTGGCCGCGCGGTGCACGTGCCGCTGCAGCGCCCTGGCTTCGGCATCGATTGGCAACGCCTGGGCGATGCGATCACGCCACGCACGCGCCTGCTCATCATCAACTTTCCGCACAACCCGAGCGGCGCGACGCTCGAACCGGCGGACCTCGAGCAGCTCGCCGAGCTGCTGCGCGGCACCGGCATCTTCGTGCTCTCCGACGAGGTCTACGAGCACATGCTGTTCGATGGACGCCGTCACCAGAGCCTGTTGCGGCATGCCGAACTGGCCGCGCGCAGTTTCGTCGTGTCGTCGTTCGGCAAGACGTACCACGCGACCGGCTGGAAAGTCGGCTATTGCGTCGCTCCCGCTGCGCTCACCCGGGAGTTCCGCAAGGTCCACCAGTTCGTGCAGTTCGTGGTGGCGACGCCGCTGCAGGCCGCCATCGCCGACTTCATGCGCGAGTGCCCCGGGCACTCGCGGGCGCTGCCGGCGTTCTACCAGGCAAAACGCGATCACTTCGCGCGCCTGCTCGGCGGGACACGTTTCCGCTTCGAGCCCGCGCACAGCACGTACTTCCAGCTCGTCGACTACTCGGCCGTGAGCGACCTGCCGGACACCGAGTTCGCGCGCCTGCTCACGACGCAGCACGGCGTCGCTGCCATCCCGATTTCGGTCTTTTCACAGGATGACGCCGCGAAGAGCGAGCGTATCGTCCGGTTCTGCTTTGCCAAGCACGAGGCCACGCTGGATGCGGCGGCCGCAAAACTGAGGTCGCTATGACTGCAAACCTGCGCGTCACGATGATCCAGGCCGATCTCGCCTGGCAGGATCCCGTCACCAACCGCCGCAACCTGGCGGCGCATTTCCGCGGTCTTGCCGGGCACACCGACCTGATCGTGCTGCCGGAAATGTTCACGACCGGGTTTTCGATGGAGGCCCGCTCGCTCGCGGAGACGATGGCGGGCGCCACGGTCGGATGGTTGCGCGAAGAGGCGGCCGCGCTCGGCTGCGCCATCACCGGCAGCCTGATCGTCGAAGACGGCGGGCGGCACTACAACCGGCTGGTCTGGGCGACGCCCGCTGGCGGCTTCGCGCACTATGACAAGCGCCATCTGTTCCGCATGGCGCGCGAGCAGGAACACTACGCATCGGGCAGCCAGCGGCTGGTCGTCGAGCTCAAGGGCTGGCGCGTGTGTCCACTGGTCTGCTACGACCTGCGCTTCCCGGTGTGGAGTCGCAATCGCGGCGACTACGATGTCCTGCTGTACGTCGCCAACTGGCCATCGCGCCGGCGCTCCGCGTGGAGCGCACTGTTGCGCGCGCGCGCCATCGAGAACGTCTGCTACGTCGTCGGCGTCAACCGCGTGGGCAAGGACGGCAACGGCGCGAGCTATTCCGGCGACAGCGTCGCGCTCGATTTCCTGGGCCAGGTGCTCGGCGGCGACCGCGGCGGCGATTTCGTCGAGACCGTGGTGCTCGACCGTCAGTCGCTCGCCACGTTCCGCCGCGATTTCCCCGTGCACCTGGATGCTGACGACTTCGATCTGAGAGCGGATGCGAAATGAGAAAGCGCACGCTTGTGACCCATCCGCCGGTCGTGAAGGTGCCGGCAGACAACCGTCCGCTGGTCGCGCCGATCTACCAGTCGGTGAAGTTCACGTTCGACGACGTCGGTGCGACGCTCGAGCAGTTCAAGGGACAACGTGCAGGGTTCTATTACTCGCGCGTCTCGAATCCCACGCTGCGGCAGCTCGAACTGCTGCTGGCCGGGTTGCAGGGGCGCGACGCGTGCCTGCTCACCGGATCGGGTGTCGCGGCGATAGCGATGCCACTCATTGCGCTGCTCAAGTCCGGCGACCACGTGGTGCACTTCGCCGAGCAGTACGCGCCCACGCGTGCGTTGATCGGCCGCCTGCTGCGCCGCTTCGGCGTCACGAGCACGATGCTGTCGATCGACGACCTCGATGGCCTCGAACGTGCGCTGGCTGCCACGCCGACCCGCCTCGTCGTTTTCGAGTCGCCGACGAACCCGGTGCTCAAGATCGCCGACATCGAACGGCTCACTGCGATCGCGCGCCGCCACGGCGCATTGACCCTGCTCGACAACACGCTCGCGGGTCTTCACAACCACGGCCAGTTCGACGTCGACCTGTTTGCGCACAGCCTGACGAAGTACGCGTCCGGGCATGGCGACGTGATGGGCGGCGCCGTGATCGGTCGCGCCGAACTCGTCGACTCGATGCGTGGCGACATGGCGATCCTCGGGCCGACACTCGATCCGCACGCCGCGTTTCTCTTGCAGCGCGGCATGAAGACCTATTTCGTGCGCTGGGACGCCCAGTGCCGGAATGCCCTGCGCGTGGCGGAGCACCTGGCGAGGCATCCGCGGGTCGAGCGCGTCCGCTATCCCGGCCTGCCCGGTGAACCAGGCCACGCCCTCGCCCTGCGGCAGATGCCTGATTTCGGCACCATCGTCACGATCGACGTTGCCGGAGGGGAGGCAGCCGGGACACGGTTCGCGGAGCGACTCGATCTGTTCTCGATCGCTGCGAGTCTCGGGTCGACCGAGTCACTGGTCGTGCCGCCTGCGTTGCAGGATTCGAGTCGGCTGACAGCCGAGCAGCAACGCTGGGCCGAGATCGGCCCAGGGACGGTGCGGCTGTCGATCGGGCTGGAGGACGTGGACGACCTCATCGACGACCTTGACAAGGCCCTGGCAGCGGCGAACCATGATTGAATTGGCAGCAGCCGGAGCGGTGCTGCCGGGGGCGATGCAGGTGGCGCCTGGCAATGGAAGCCGCAAGCCTTAACGACGGGTTTCGGGTGGGGGACTGGCTGGTCGAGCCCAGGGAATCCCGCGCGTCGAAGAACGGCCAAGCCTGCAGCCTCAGCGACGACCAGATCGAAGTGCTCATCGTCCTGGCCTCCCGGCACGGCGAGGCAGTTGACCACCGCACGTTGCGCAATGAGATCTGGCCCGGCTGCCACGACTCCGCGCAGAAGCTGCGCCAGGCCGTGGGTGCGCTGCGCGAGCTGTTCGGCGACAAGCCCCGTCATCCCCATTACATCGCAAGTGTCGGTAGCGACGCGTATGCACTGATCGCGCACTTCGAGCACGTGGCCCCGGTTGTGAAGGCTCCAGATCCGCTTGCGACCGGCTACACGGCGCAACCTACGTTCGGCGGCCGCGTTGAACGCTTGCTGGTGGAATTGCGACGTCGGCACGTGTTGAAGGTCACCGCCTCTTACCTGGTCGGCATGTGGATCACGCTGCAGGTCGCCGAAGTTACGTTCGAGCCATTGCGATTCCCCGAATGGTGGATGACGGCGTTGACCATCCTGGCTGTAATCGGGTTGCCGATCGTCGTCGTGCTGGCGTGGACCTACGAGATCACGCCGGAAGGCGTCGTGCTCGACGCGGGGGTCGATGGCACGGGCGTCATGCGCCGGATGCCGCGTCCGCGTCAGTCCATCGCGCCTGCCATCGTCGCGGGTGTTGCGCTGATGGCGGCGGTGACGGGCTTTGCGTGGTGGCGCTCGCTAGACGTTCCCGCGACCGCTGGCGCCAATGCTCCACCCCCGCTGGAACCCGGGGCCCGCTCGATCGCCGTGCTGCCGCTGGTCGACATGAGCTCGGGCGGCGGGAATGCTTACCTGGGCGACGGACTGAGCGAGGAACTTTCGACGAAGCTCGCGCAGATTCCCGGCATGCGCGTCGCAGCGCGGACTTCCGCTTTCGAGTTCAAGGGCAAGAATCTCGACGTGCGCAAGATAGGCCAGTCACTCGGCGTGCGGCACGTGCTCGAAGGCAGTGTGCGTCGTAATGGCGATAACGTTCGTGTCACGGTGCAGCTCATCGACACGGCGACCGGTTATCACGTGTGGGCCGGCAATTTCGATCGCGCCTGGCGTGACGTCCTGGAACTGCAGGACGACATCGCCCTCGCGGTGACGGACGCGTTGCAAGTCGTCCTCAAGGACACGGATCGACGTCGCGGCGACGGCAAGGAACGCCAGCTCGATACGCGAGCCATCGACCCGTACCTGGCGGGCCTCGGCGCCCTGCGCCAACCGGGCGATCTCAGCAGGCTCAAGCAAGCCGAGGTGTCGTTCAAAGCGGCGATCGACATTGCTCCCGAGTTCGCCGGCGCCTACGCGGGACTCTGCCGGACCTACGCCCGGCAGTTCGAGCGCACGCGTGATCCGGCTCCACTGGCCTCCGCGCAGGCGATCTGCCGCAAGGCCTTGACGCTGGATCCGGCGCTGGTCGAAACGGAGAAGGCGCTGGCGAGCATTGCGCTGGCGTCCGGCAGGTTTGAATCGGCGCAAACGGCCTATGCCAACCTCATCGAGCGCAATCCCCGGGACGCTGACGCCCACATCGGATTGGGTGACGTGCTGGCGGGCCTGGGCAAGGGCACCGAGGCCGAGGCGAGCTATCGACGGGCGGTGGCTGCCGAGCCCGCCTATTGGGGAGCCTACGCGGCGCTGGCGACCTATCTCTTCCAGCGGGGCAAGATCGACGAAGCCACAGTCGCCATGCGCAAGGTCACGGAGCTGGTCCCGTCGAGTGCCAATGCCTGGAGCAACCTGGGCGGTGCACTGCAGATGAAAGGCGACTTCAGCCAGGCTTTGGAAGCTTACGGCCGGTCGCTGCAGCTGGAGCCGTCGAAGGATGCCTATTCGAACCTTGCGACAACCTATTACTACCTTGGCCGCTTCCCGGAGGCTGTCGAGAGCTACCAACGTGCAGCGACGCTTGGGCAGCACGACTCCGTGATTCAGGGAAACCTCGCCGATGCGTTGTGGCAGACCAAAGGCCGGCGTAACGAGGCGGCGGCGATCTATCGTCGGGCGATCCAGTTAGCCGAGACGGAACTGGCAGCCACGCCCTCCAACCCGACACTCAAGGCGCAGCTCGGCTACTTCTACGGCCGGGTGGGGGAAGCGGACCGTTCGCGGCGCTACCTGTCGGACGCGTTGCGCGACGGCCCCGAGATGATCTATGTGCAGTACTTCACGGGGGTCGCGGCCGCCGACAGGGGCGACCGCCAGATCGCGCTGAATGCGGTAGCCGAGCTGGTCCGCATGGGGTACTCGCCGGTCTTGTTGCGTTCCGCGCCCGAGTTCCGCAGTCTGCTGCAGGACGCCGAGTTCAAGCGGACCGTCGGCGCCGGCTGACGAATTCAGCGGTGATTGCACGAATGAATCGCATATAAGGGGGACGACAAATGACAACCATCCTGATGCGTCTTGGCTCCGGACTCACGCTGGCCTGCGCGCTCGCCGTCTTGTCGGGGTGCGCCAGCAACTTGGGGTGTGTGAACGGCAAACCGTCCAATGTGACGTTCCAGATCGGGTTTCAGCCTGACGGCAGCGCGAAACCTACTGGCATGGTCATCACCCCGGGCGATGGCGATGCCTTCCTGCAGGTCGTCAAGTCGCCTGGTCCCGACGACAACAAGATCCTCTGGCACTCCGACCAGGACTTCCGGATCAAGTTCGTCCAGATTGACGACCAGACGCAACCGCTCAAGCCTGGAAAGGAACTGGGGAACGAAAAGAAGGACTGGAACGACGCATCGAACAAGAACGGGCGTTATGAGTACACGCTGAACCTCAAGCAAGGCAATGGCCGCGTCAAAGAAACGGTCGGGGCCAAGTACATCGTCCAGCACGTCGCTTCCAAGGTTGAGTTTGACCCCGTCATCATCGTCGGTCGTTGAGGCGTTGACCGCTTGATCTCCGACCACGCCGAACTCAGCCGCTTCGAACGATTGCTGTCGCTCGTCACGCGCGTGCGGCCCGGGGAGGGCCGCGCCGCATTCCTGTTCTTCCTGCACGGGTTCCTGCTGCTCTCGTCGTACCAGGTGGTGAAGGCGCTGCGCGAAGCCTTCATGCTGACGAAGTTCTCGGCCGAGACGCGCTCCTACGCCGTCGCGCTGATGGCGCTGGTGCTGATGATCGTCGTGCCGTTCTACGGCTGGGTGCGCCGCCACCTGGACGGCGCGCGCCTGCTCCGCGCCGTGACGATCTTCTTCGTGGTGACGATGCCGCTTTTCGCGCTGCTCGCCCAGGCGGGCGTGTCGATCGCGTTCGCATTCTTCATCTGGGTCGGCATTTACGGTGTGATGGTCGTGTCGCAGATGTGGGCGTTCGCGGCGGACTCGTTCAACGTCAAGAGTGGCCAGCGATTGTTCGTGGTGATCATGCTCGGTGCGAACCTTGGCGCGCTCGCCGGCTCGAAGATCGCGCAGCTGGCGGCCGCGGCACTGTCGCCGATCGGCCTGATGGTGCTGGCCGCCGGCATCCTTGGCGCCACCCTGTTCCTGGCAGGACCTGAACGCGCAGCTGTCCCGGAAGGTTCGCGCGCAATTTCCGCGGAACACGGCCGGCCCGTGCCGAGACTGCTCGGCGGCATCGGTCTCGTCATGCGCGACCGTTACCTGCTGCTGATCGCGCTGCTCGTCGTGCTGCTCAACTGGATCAACTCGACG
>JBAVJR010000385.1:0-16463 GCA_049687855.1 Steroidobacteraceae bacterium
GCGGGCGAAGTCGCCCTCGTCTGTTCGTGACGTGCGTCGTCGCTGCAATCCCGCCTGGCTCGCAGTCGGCGCTCTCTGCGCCGGGCTGATCTCGCCTCCGGCGCACGCATTCGAGGTGCTGCGCGCCGACGCGGCCTGCGACCATGGGGTCTTCCGCATGCGTTTCGAGGCACTCCTCGCTGCGCCGGCAACGGGCGTGGCCGCGGTGCTCGCGGACTATACCGGCTACGGCAAGCTGGACCCGCGCATTCGCCGCGTGGAACTGCTCGAATCTCCGCCGGACGGCACCGTGCTGATGCAAACGCGGATCCATGTCTGCGCAGGCATCTTCTGCCGCACGGTGGAGCGCGTCGAACGTGTCAAGAGGACGCCAGACAGCCTGCTGGCCGAGGTGATCCCGGAGCGCAGCGACATTCGTCGCGGCGTCGCGCGGACCAGTTGGCGGCAGGAAGGGGCGGGTACGGTCGTGCGCTACGAGGCCGAATTCGAGCCGGACTTCTGGGTGCCCGGATTCGTCGCGCAGAGTTCCGGGGTCCGGGAACTGCGGGAGTCGACGCTGCGGATGTTCAAGAGCGTGGAGCGCGAGGCCAATGACAGGTGAAGCGGCTGCCACGCGTGCCCGCATCCTGCGCTTTGCACCCGCGCTGCTCGCCTGGTACGGAGCCGAAGGGCGCAAGGACCTCCCGTGGCAGCGCGACCGCACGCCGTACCGCGTCTGGATCTCCGAGATCATGTTGCAGCAGACGCAGGTCGGCACGGCCGCTGGCTATTACGAGCGCTTCATGGCGCGCTTTCCGCAGCTGCGCGATCTCGCCGCGGCGCAACTCGACGAAGTGCTGCATCTCTGGGCTGGTCTCGGCTACTACGCGCGTGCCCGTAACCTGCAGCGTGCGGCCCGGATACTGTTGCAGCGTCACCGTGGCGAGTTTCCCGCGACACTCGAGGAGGTGATGGCGCTGCCCGGGATCGGGCGCTCGACGGCCGGCGCGATCCTGGCGTTGTCCCGCGGCGAACGTCATCCCATTCTCGATGGCAACGTCAAGCGCGTACTGGCACGCTACTTTGCGATCGACGGATATCCGGGCGACACCGCAGTCGAACGCAGGCTCTGGATCCTGGCGGAAGCATGCACGCCGCATTCGCGCGTGGACGAATACACGCAAGGCATCATGGATCTCGGCGCGACGATCTGCACGCGGGCCAATCCCGCCTGCCTGTTGTGCCCGGTCAACTCGGCATGCGAGGCCCGGCGCAACGATGCGCAGCGCCTGTATCCCGCACCGAAGCCGCGCAAGGCGCGTCCGCAGCGCGAGGTGTGGGTCGTGCTCGCGCGCCGTGGCAACAAGGTGCTGCTTGAGCGGCGACCGCCAAGCGGCATCTGGGGAGGGCTGTGGGGCCTGCCGGAATTCCCTACGCGCGAGCACGCCGCCCAATGGTGCCGGGAGCACCTCGCGGGGTCGTCGGCGTTGCAGCCGGAAGAGTCGCTCAGGCACGCGTTCAGTCACTTCGATTACGACATCAAGCCGCTCGCGGTGCATTGCGCCGGCAAGGCGCTGTCGTTGCGCGACGACGATCGCTACCGCTGGTACGACGTGGACCACCCGGCCGAGGTGGGAATACCGAAGCCGATCGCGACGCTGTTGCAGCGGTCGCAACACTGAGCCGTCGATGCAGCCTGGGTGCAGCGGCACGTGAACCGGGATCCGGTCTTCTCGGCGCAGCCGGCGCGGGGCTGGCTCCCGTGGGGAGCGTTGGCGCCGGGGCCACCGTGATTCTCGCGCGGCGAATCGCGGGGCGTCGCAAGGCGGTCCGGTAACATGGGCCGCATCGTCCACGCCCGACCACCAGGTGCAGCAATGTCGACCGATGCCGCCGCTGATCGAACGTTCGCCCGGCACTGCATCTGCGCCGGCGCGCTGTTGATGTTGCTTGGTGTAATCCTCGGGGCGTTCGGCGCGCATGCCCTGCAGAAGATGCTCACGCTCAAGCAACTGTCGAGCTTCCAGACGGGTGTGCTGTATCAGCAGCTGCACTCGCTGGCACTGATCCTGGTGGGTCTCCTTGCGCTGGTGACGCCCGCCTCGCGCTGGTTGCCGCGCGCCGCCGCGCTGCTCGGCGTCGGCATCTGCTTCTTCTCGGGTTCAATCTACGCGCTGACCTTCGGCGCGCCGCGCTGGCTCGGCATGGTCGCGCCCATGGGCGGACTCAGCTTCATGCTCGCATG
This sequence comes from Steroidobacteraceae bacterium, assembly GCA_049687855.1. Lineage (GTDB taxonomy): Bacteria > Pseudomonadota > Gammaproteobacteria > Steroidobacterales > Steroidobacteraceae > RPQJ01. Next base: position 2,225 of record JBAVJR010000385.1, read on the forward strand.
GCTGTCGATCGCGCTGCACGCGGTGCGAGCGCGCTGAAGTTACTCGGGTTTGTATTCCGCGGGCTTCGCGCTGCCGCCGCCGAACAGGAATTTCTCCATTTCCTCGGCGAGGAACTGGCGCGCCTTCGGCTCGATCGTCGACAGGCGGTACTCGTTGATCAGCATCGTCTGGTGGCCGACCCACGCGCGCCACGCCTCGGCCGAGATGTTGTCGTAGATGCGTTTGCCCAGATCGCCCGGGTACGGGACGCGATCGAGGCCGTCGGCTTCGCGCTTGAGGTACTGGCAGTAGACGGTGCGTGGCATAGGGTGGGGAATAGGGGGATTGGGGTTGGGGGATAGAGGATAGCCGGAGCGTGCTGCGCACGCGGCGTCGCGACGGGATTACGACAACGCCGTGGCCGCGACGATGATGCCGTCTTCATCCACGTAAATGAACTCGCCAGGCCGGAACGTCACGCCGGCGAAACGGACCGGCACGTCGCGGTCGCCTTCGCCGCGCTTGTCGCTGCGCAATGGCATGGTGCCGAGCGCGCGGATGCCGAGATCCATGCGGCCGAGTTCGGCCGAATCGCGGATGCAGCCGTGGATGATCACGCCCGCCCAGCCGCTGCCGACTGCAGCCAGGCCGAGCTTGTCGCCGAGCAAGGCGCGCCGGCGCGAACCGCCGCCATCGACGACCAGCACGCGGCCTGCGCCCGGGCCCTCCACCGCCTCCTTGACCCGCGAATTGTCTTCGAAGCAGCGCACGGTGCTGATCGGACCGTGAAAGGCGCGGCGGCCGCCGAATGCGTGGAAGATCGGCTCGCAGACCTGCACGCGATCGCCGTGATCGTCGCAAAGATCGGCCGTGCCCCTGGCCAGGGTGGGGGTCGTCATGGTCGCGTTGCCTCGTCGTCGGCCGACAATCGTCGCCGGCGGATTATACGGCGCGCCTGCAGCCGATCGTGCAGCGATGAGCACGCGGACGGGAAGGGTGCCTTGCGCACCCTTCCCGGCAATCCGCGGGCCGGAACGGCTTACTGGATCTGGATCTGTCGCGGCTGCGGCTCGACGACGCGCTGCTTCGGGATGTGGATGACGATCAACCCGTCGCGGCTCTCGGCGCGGATGCCCTGCTCGTCGGCATTCTCCGGCAGCGCGAAGCGGCGCGCGAACGAGCCGTAGCAACGCTCGATGCGATGCGTCTTCTCCTGGTCCTCGCGCTTATCCTGCTTGCGCTCGCCGGCCAGCGTCAGGACGCCGTCCTGGACGGTGATGCTGACGTCTTCCTTGCGGACTTCAGGCAGCTCGGCCTTGATGAGGTACTCGCCGTCGGACTCGCTCACGTCCGCGAGTGGCGCCCACTCGCTGGCTGGCGGCGACTGCACGGCCTGCCGCGGCAAGCGGCGCATCGTTTCGGCGAAAAAGCGGTCGAACACGTCGTCGACGTCACGGAAGGGTTCCCACTTGATGACACGCATGATTGCTTACTCCTGCCCGGGACTGCCCACTGCAATCCCACGTGTCGCCATAGATGTGCACCCCGGGCGGCGTTTCAAGGGGGGAGGGCCGGCCGCGATTTGACGGAACCCGGCACCGACCGTAAACGAAAACGGCGCGACCGGTTGCCCGCTCGCGCCGTTCGAGGCTCATGGAAGCGCCGGTTACGGCTTCTTCACGTACACCTTGCACCAGCCCTTCGCGGCGACCGGACGGCCCGCGAAGATGTTGCACGGGACCTCAGCCATGCCCGGCTTGGCCGTCGGGGCCTGCAGGCAGTTGCCGCAAATCTGGCCCGCCTTGTGGTTCGGGTTGGCCTTGGCGTCGACCTTGGTCGCGTCTTCGATGTAGCCCAGCGACTTCGCCTGCGGCTCGTTCGGATCGACCTTGCCGCCCGCTGCGGTTGCGGTGCGGCTCAGCAGCGCGGACACCGGCACGGCCGCTACGCCCAGCAGCGCGCCCTTCAGCAGCGAGCGACGCGGAAATTTCTGTTCGGACATTTGGATACTTCTCCTCGAGAGGGGACAATCGACCAACCGCGGGAATTCTACGCAGCTTGAACCCGGCTTGTGCTTTCGACCGCGTATTGCGGTGGAGGTTTCGTCCCAGACTCACAGATAGTTGCAAACAGTATTGAGAATTACTCGCAATTGAACGACCGTGCCTTGGGCTCTGCCCAGGGCGTCGAGCCTCGAGAGTCCTGATGTCCGATCCGCGCCGCAATCGCTTCAAGACCTACGCCGGTGTGCTCGTGAGCGCGCTGCTCGCCACGCTCGCGGGATGGGTGCTGTGGCGAACATTCCAGCGCATCAGCTTTGCAGACGTCCTCACGCAGATGCGGGCGGTGCCCGCATCGAGGCTGGCGCTGGCGGGGCTCTGCGCTGCCGCGGCGTTTACGGTGCTGGCATTCTACGAAGTGGCCGTGGTCCGTTACGTCAAGCACTGCATCGGCCGCGCCAAGCCGATGCTCACGGCCTTCATCGCGTTTCCGCTGGGACACGCCATTGGCCAGGCGATGCTGAGCGGAGGTGCGCTGCGCTATCGCATGTACACGCCGGCCGGGTTCTCGGCGACCGAAGTGGGCGCCACGGTGCTGCTCGCGAACATGCCGTACGCGCTTTGCGTCGGACTGCTGCTCGACATCTCGCTCGTGGCCGCGGCGGAGATGCTCGCGCCGATGTTCCGCATCTCGAGCGAGTGGTTGCGCGTGCTGGGCGTCATCGGCCTGTGCAAGGACGCCGGATACATCCTGCTGATCCTGTTGCGCAAGAAGCCCGTCAAGCTCGGTGGCTGGTCGGTCAACCTGCCGACGCCCGCGATGACGGCGTTGCAACTCCTCGTCGGGCTCGCCGACGTCTTCCTCGTATCCTCGGTGCTGTACCTGCTGCTCCCCGAGTCGGTGGGGCTCACCTTTATCGCTTTCCTCGGCGCGTACCTCGCCAGCATCCTCGCCGGCGTCCTGAGCCACGTCCCGGCCGGGCTCGGCGTGCTCGAGTCGATGCTGCTCCTGCTGTTGCCCGACGTTCCGCCCGAGCAGCTGCTCGCGGCCGTGCTGATGTACCGGGTGATCTACGAGATCATCCCGGTGCTGCTCGCGCTGGCGCTCTGGGGAACCTTCGAGGGCTTTGCGCGCGACGGCGTGCTGTTGCGCCTGTTCGGCCGTCAGGGGCCGGTTACGCGCGCCGAGAGCCCGGCCATCGACAGCAGCGAGTGAGCGAGGCTGCGGCCACTCTCGAAGGCGGCTTCGACGCGCGGCGCGATGCACCAGTCGCCGCAGGCGCCCGCGCTCATTTCTTCATCGACCAGGCACGACAGGCCGAGCGGCTGCTCCACCAGCGCCTGACGCCAGCGATGAACGTCCTGGTGCACGGGCGTTGGCAGCTTGTGGCCGATGCCCTCCTCGAACGCCTGCAGCAACAGGCGCGCGGCCTCCGCTGCATCTAGCTCGAGGTGGTCGCGCGACCATCCTGATGACGCGTGCAACACCCAGCATTGCGGCGTCTGCGGACGGCCGGGCTTGCTCGAGTTGCACGCCGCCCAGACGATCGGTCCCGTGGTCCAGCGCCGCGCATCTGCGCCCAGGTCGACCGGGGGATCGAAAGCGAACATGCCGGTCCAGCACGGCGCCATGCGCACGCCCCCGATGTGCTGGAAAGAGCGGCCATGCGGGCCCAGCAGCGCAAACGCCTGTGGTGCCGGCACTGCGACCGCGACGGCACGAAAGGTCACGTTCTGCCGGCCGGAGTCGGTCTGAAGTTCCCAGCCGCGCTGGCTCGGAATGAGTTCGTGGACGGCAATGCCGCCAATGACGTCGATGTTGCGTGCGAGCGGTCGCACCAGTGCGCTCATGCCCGGCTGGCCGATCCACCAGTCTTCGATCGGTGCGGGCCACACGCGGTCGTCTTCCATGATGCGCGGGCGCCAGGCATCGAGCACGCCGGCTCGCAAGGCGGTTTCCGCGTAACGACCGAACGGGCGGCTGCGCGTCGTCACGAATTGCGCGCCGTGATCGAACGCGAGTTGTCCGATCCGGCGCGTGGCAAGCCGCCCACCGAGGCCGCGTGAGCGCTCGAACACGGTGACCTTGGCATCCGCGCGCGCGAGTTCGTGGGCGCAGGCCAGCCCTGCCATGCCGGCGCCGATCACCGCGAACCGCACGTCATCCATCGTTCGAATCTCCTCATGCGCTGCGCCCATGGAGCTGTGCCGACCCGGCGACTCCCGGCCAGTCGAGGATGGTGTCGGCAGGGGGGCAGGGTCAAGGCCGATGGTTGCCTGCGTGACGCTGGCCTACAATTCGCAAGGAACCTCCGCCGCACAAGACCCACTGGGCAGGCCTGCCATGAGCCGTACCGCAGCTTCGATGCTTCGCGAAGCCCTCGAGAACGTCGGCGTGCGGTATACGTTCGGCATCCCGGGCGTCCACAACACCGAGATCTACGACGAACTCGCCAGGTCGGATTCGATCACCCCGGTGCTCGTGACGCACGAAGGCGCCGGCGCATTCATGGCCGACGCGGTGAGCCGCAGCGGCACGAGTCTCGGCACGCTGGTCATCGTCCCGGCGGCAGGCGTCACTCATGCGGCTAGCGGGATCGGCGAAGCGTTCCTCGATGGCATTCCGATGCTGGTGATTGCGGGTGGCGTACGGCGCGACACGGGACGCAAGTACCAGTTGCACGACATGGACCAGCACGCCCTGCTCAAGCCCATCACCAAGGGCACCTGGCTGGTCGAGAAGCATGCCGACGTGATCCCCACGATCTACGAAGCGGTGCGTGTCGCTACCAGTGGCGAACCCGGGCCGGTGTTCGTCGAGATTCCCGTGCACCTGCAACTGTTCACGGGTGACGAAGGTCCCGCGGTTGCTGCACCCGTGCAGGAAGCGGCGCCCGTCCGCTGCACGGCGGCGCAGGTGGGCGAGGCCGCGGAATTGCTGCGCAAGGCCACGTCGCCCACGCTCTTCGTCGGCTGGGGCGCAGTCGACGCTACGGCCGAAGTCGCGTTGCTGGCGGAGCGGCTGGGGGCGCCGGTTTCGACCACGCTGCAGGGCGTGAGCGCGTTTCCAGCGAGGCATCCACTGCACGCCGGCTTCTGCCTCGGCCGCGCTGCCGTGCCCGCGGTCGAAAGGACTTTCGCCGGAACCGACTGCATGCTGGCCGTGGGCACGCGCTTCGGCGAGATCGCAACGGGCAGCTATGGCTGGGCGCCGCCGGCCAACCTGATCCACGTCGATGTCAATCCTGCAGTGTTCAGCGCCAACTACCCCGCGGCCGTTGCGCTCGAAGGCGATGCGCAGGCCGTGCTGAGGTTGTTGCTGCAGGCCCTCGGTGAGACACCCGTTGCAACTGCTGCAGCGCGCCGCATGCAGGTCGAGGGCACGATCCGAGAGCAGAAGGCGGCGTATCTCGACGAATGGCTGCGCCACGACACGCAGGGCCGTGTCAGTCCCGCGCGGTTCTTCGCCAGCCTGCGCCGGCAGTTGCCCGACGCTGCCACCGTCGTGCTCGACGACGGCAACCACACGTTCCTGGCCGCCGAACTGCTGCCGATCCACCGTGCGCGCGGGTTGATCTCGCCGACCGACTTCAACTGCATGGGTTACTGCGTGCCGGCGACCATTGGCGCCAAGCTCGCGCGACCCGAGTCGCCCGTGGTCGGCATCGTCGGCGACGGCGCTTTCCGCATGACCGCGCTGGAGTTGGCCACGGCGACCGCGCAGGAACTCGGGCTGGTCGTGTTCGTGTTCAACGATGGCGAGCTGGCGCAGATCGCGCAGGCGCAGCAGATTCCCTATAACCGCAAGACCTGCACCGTGCTCGGTCCGCTCGACATCGCCGGCGTCGCCCAGGCCACCGGCGCTAAGTTCCTGCGCATCGCGAGCGACGGCGACATCGATGGCGTGATCCGCGACGCGCTCGCGTCCGCCGCGAGTGACCGCAAGCCGGTGCTCGTCGACGTGAACGTGGATTACTCGAAGCGCACTCGGTTCACGGAAGGCATCGTCAAGACCAACCTCGAGCGCTTCGATTTCGCGACCAAGACGCGACTGGTCGGCCGCGCACTGTGGCGAAGGATCAGCGGCTGAGCGCTGCGGCAGCGGGTCCTAGTCGATCAGGTCGCCCGGGGTCGGCGGCAGCCGCGGCATCTGCTGCGTCGGGAACGGTCCCGAGAGACTCTCCAGGAACGCAACGATGTCGGCCACCTGCGGGTCGTCGAGCGTGCGGTTCAGCTGCGTGCTCGCCATGATGCGCACCGACTCGCCGATCGTGTGGACCAGGCCGTTGTGGAAGTACGGGGCCGTGTACTCCAGATTGCGCAGGCCGGGCACCCGCCAGACGTTCTTGTCCGCGTCGTCCCTGGTCGCACTCGCGCGACCGGTGTCGCTCAGGAAATCGTACTTCGCGACGTACGGGCTGTCCGGGAAGGTCGGAAACTTCATGAAGAAGCCCGTGCCTGCCGGCAGCGGCGGGCCGCTGAAAGCCGGGCCCTGGTGGCAGCTGGTGCACCCGACTTCGGCGAAGGCGTTGAGGCCACGGACCTGCTGCTCCGAGAGCGCCTTCGTGTCGCCCTTGGCGTACTTGTCGTAAGCGTTGTTCGGTGTGATCAGCGTGCGCTCATAGGCGGCGATGGCCCTGGCCACGTTGTCCATGGTGACCACGTCGCCCGTCCCGAACGCCTTTTCAAAGTAGGCCTTGTAGCCCGGAATATTGCGTACGCGGCCGATGACCGCGTCCAGGTTGGGCATTCCCATTTCGATCGCGTTCGCCGGCGGCCCCTTCGCCTGGTCTTCGAGCGTCGCAGCGCGGCCGTCCCAGAACTGGCTGGACAGGAACGCAGCATTCCACACGGTGGGCGCGTTGCGACCGCCGACATGGCCGTGCACGCCGATGGACGTCGGCCGGTGGTCGTCACCGCCTTCCATGACGTTATGGCAGGAGAAACAAGAAACGGTGCCGCTCGACGACAGCCGCGGGTCGAAGTAAAGCATCTTGCCGAGTTCGACCTTGTCGGCAGTCGTCGGATTGTCCGCGGGTGCCGGGGCTATGTCAGGCAGTGCCTGCCAGGGACCACTTGCTGCGATGCCGGCCGTCGCGGCGAACAGTGTCGAAGTCAGCACGATTGCGGCAGTCGCGATCAAACGCATGGCATTGCTCCCGGTAACCGGACGGAACGCCAATACGCTAGTACGGCTTCGGTCGCTGCAAAAGTCGGAAAAGTACTGAACTCCGCCCCGCCCTCCGATCGTCGATCAAGGCGCGATCGGCAGGATCGTCGTTTCCTTGATCACGGTGACCGTCACCGACGAATTGATGGACTGCACGAAAGGGAGCTTCGACAGGTGATCGAGGTAGAACGCCTCGTAGGCCTTGATGTCGCGGGTGACGACGCGAAGCATGAAGTCCCACTCGCCCATCGTCGTGTAGCAGTCGAGCACTTCGGGCCGTTCGCGGATCGCTTCCGCAAACGCGGCGATGGCATCGCGGCCCTGCGTCGAGAGCTTCACGTGGGCAAAGATGGTGACGTCGGGGCCGAGCGCGGCCCGGTCCAGCAACGCCACGCGGCCCTTGATGACGCCTGCTTGCTCGAGGCTCTGAATGCGGCGCCAGCAGGTCGTGGTGGACAGCCCCGTCCGCGAGGCAACTTCTGCAACCGAGAGGGCGCCTTCACGCTGCAGCAGGTCCAGAATCCGCCGGTCAACCTTATCCAAACGAGAGGGTGATGCCTCTTCCATTAAAGCCGGCCCCCTGAAATGAACATTTCGCATTGCTGCACCGCAATGCAACAATTCCCGCACCCCCGCGTAACGGCCAGTAATCTACCGCGACAACCGTTCCAACGCATCTGAAATCAGCGAGGAAGCGATGGCCCGCCGCTCACGACTGCACATTCCGCAACATCATTCACGCCCGGGCGAAGTACCGGATTTCAGCTACCTCGAGACGTCGCCGGCCGGCGCCGTGCCTCGCCCCGACGTGAATGCCCGGGTTCGCGACATCGGCCACCTGTCGATCGACCTCGTGCGCGTGCTCGACGACAGTCACGTCGCGCTCGGGCAATGGAATCCGCACCTCGAGGTGCAGGACCTGCAGATCGGCCTGCGCCACATGCTGCTCACCCGCATCTTCGACGAGCGCATGCAGCGCGCGCAGCGCCAGGGCAAGACGTCGTTCTACATGCGCTGTCTCGGCGAGGAAGCGGTATCGGTCGCGCAGGGCATGGCGCTGCGGCCGAAGGACATGCTGTTCCCGGCCTATCGCAACCAGGGTCTCTACGTGGTCCGCGGGCGACCGCTGGTCGACCTGATGTGCCAGCTGCTTTCGAACACGCGCGACATGTGCAAGGGCCGGCAGCTGCCGGTCATGTACCACTGGGCCGAGGGCCGCATCTTCTCGATCTCCGGCAACCTGACGACGCAGTTCCCGCAGGCCGTGGGCTGGGCGATGGCCGCGGCGATCAAGGGCGAGGACGACATCGCGGTGTCATGGATCGGCGAGGGTTCGAGCGCCGAAGCCGACTTCCACCATGCGATGCTGTTCGCCTCCGTCTACATGGCGCCGGTGATCCTCAACATCGTCAACAACCAGTGGGCGATCTCGACGTTCCAGGGTTTCGCGGGCGGCGAACAGCGTTCGTTCGCGGCGCGCGGCCCGGGTTACGGCATGGCCGGCATCCGTGTCGACGGCAACGATTTCCTGGCCGTGCATGCCGTGACGCAGTGGGCGGCGGAGCGCGCGCGCACCGGAGCGGGCCCGACGCTGATCGAGCACGTCACCTATCGCGGTGCGGCGCACTCCACGAGCGACGATCCTGCGCGGTACCGCCCCAAGGATGATTACGAAAAATGGCCGCTGGGCGACCCTGTGCTGCGACTCAAGAACCACCTGATCGCGCTCGGCGAATGGTCCGAGGAACGCCACGCGGCGCTGGCGCAGGAACTGGAGGCGCACGTGATCGAAAGCTGGAAGGAAGCCGTGCAGTACGGAACGCTCACGGAAGGGCCGCGCCTCAACCGCGACCTCATGTTCCAGGACGTGTTCAAGGAAATGCCGGAGCAGCTGCGCAAGCAGCGCGAGCAGCTGCGGACGGAGCAGGGGGTATAACGCATGGCGCAAATGAACATGATCCAGGCGCTCAACTCCGCCATGGACATCATGCTGGCGCGTGACCCGAACGTGGTCATGCTGGGCGAGGACATCGGTTACTTCGGCGGCGTGTTCCGCGTCACCGACGGGCTGCAGCGCAAGTACGGTGAGCACCGCGTGCTCGACACCCCGATCGCCGAAGGCGCGATCGTCGGCGCCGCCATCGGCATGGGTGTGAACGGACTGCGCCCAGTGGCGGAAGTACAGTTCGCGGATTACATCTATCCCGCGTGTGACCAGATATTCTCGGAGCTTGCGCGCTTGCGCTATCGCAGTGCCGGCGACTTCTGGGCGCCCGTCACGATCCGCACGCCCTGCGGCGGCGGCATTCGCGGTGGGCAGACGCACTCACAGAGTCCGGAAGGCATCTTCACGCACGTCTGCGGCATCAAGGTCGTGATGCCCTCGACGCCGTACGACGCCAAGGGCCTGTTGATCGCCTCGATCGAGGACGACGACCCGGTCGTGTTCTTCGAGCCGAAGCGGCTCTACAACGGCCCGTTCGACGGCGATGTGAACAAGCCGGCCGTGCCGTGGAGCACGCATCCGAAGGGTGAAGTTCCCGATGGTTACTACACGGTGCCGATCGGCAAGGCCGAGATCGTGCGCAAGGGCAGCGCGGTCACGATGGTTGCGTACGGCACGATGATCTACGTCTGCGAAGCCGCAGCGAAGGTACTGGGCATCGATGCCGAGATCATCGACGTCCGTTCGATGGTGCCGCTCGACACCGACACGATCTGCACGTCGGTCAGGAAGACCGGGCGCTGCCTGATCGCCCACGAAGCGACGCGGTTCTCCGGCTTCGGCGCGGAGCTGTCGGCGACGATCCAGGAAGAGTGCTTCTGGGACCTCGAGGCGCCCATCGGCCGCGTCGCCGGCTGGGACACGCCCTATCCGCACGCGTTCGAATGGGAGTACTTCCCCGGTCCGCTGCGCGTGGCTGCGGCCCTGAAAGCCGTGATGGAGGCCGCATGACACGCTACGTCTTCAAGATGCCGGATCTGGGCGAAGGCACCGTCGAAGCTGAAGTCGTCGCGTGGCACATCAAGGTCGGCGACATGGTGCAGGAAGACCAGGTCATGGCCGAGGTCATGACGGACAAGGCGGCGGTGGAAGTGCCGGCGCCCGTCAGCGGCAGGATCGTGACGATCAACGGGCAGCCGGGCGACATGGTGCGCGTAGGCTCGGAGCTGGTCGTGTTCGAGACGGCAGCGGCCGACGACGATGTCGTCGCCCCTGCGGCCCCTGCCGCTGCGCCCTCGCCCGCGCCAGAAGTGGAGTTGAAGCAGGCAGCGCCAGCACCGGCACCGCGTGTAACCTCTCCCTCGCACGTGGGCGAGGTGAAGCAGTCAGGGCCTGCTGTCGCACTGGGCGCGACGCCTGCCATCGAGGCAGAGACCGGCGGTCGCGTGAAGGCGTCGCCGGCCACGCGGCGCAAGGCACGCGAGGCGGGCATCGACCTGCGGCAGGTCCCGGGCTCCGGTCCGAGTGGCCGCATCATGCCAAAGGACTTCGATGCCGTGATGAGCGGCGCCGCACGCCCCGGCAAGAATGGGGGGGCGGCGGCCGCGCCGTCGCCGCTGCGGCAGCGCACCGGAGTCGAAGAGGTCAAGGTCATCGGCGTGCGTCGCGTCATCGCGCAACGCATGACGGATGCGGCGCGGACGATCCCGCACTTCTCGTACGTCGAGGAAGTCGACGTCACCGAGCTCGAGTCGCTGCGCGCTCACCTGAATTCAAAGGCGCCGAAGGGCACGCCTCCGCTCACGTACCTGCCGTTCCTCGCGGCGGCGCTCGCGCGCGTGCTCGAAGAGTTTCCGCAGTGCAACGCGCACTACGACGCCGAGCGCAACGTGCTGATCCGTCATCGTCCGGTGCACCTGGGCGTGGCGACGCAGACGTCCGACGGCCTCAAGGTGCCGGTCGTGCGCCATGCCGAAGCCCGCACGCTGTGGGACCTCGCGGACGAGATCCGTCGCGTTTCCGAAGCGGCCAAGGGCGGCAAGGCCTCGCGCGAGGAGCTGAGCGGCTCCACCATCACGATCACCAGCCTCGGCCGGATGGGCGGCATCGTTTCGACGCCGATCATCAACGCGCCCGAGATGGGCATCATCGGCGTCAACAAGGCGATCGACCGTCCGGTCGTCCTCGACGGCGCCATCGCCATCCGCCGCATCATGAATCTTTCGTCATCGTTCGATCATCGCTTCGTGGACGGCTACGACGCCGCGGCCATGATCCTGGCGCTCAAGGACCTGCTCGAGCACCCGGCGACGATCTTCATCCCCGGTTAAACTATCGCCTTCAGAGCGCCGACCCGTCCCGAGAACGACACAATGACAACGACTCCCCCAGCGCGTCCCGCCTTCGGCACCGTCCTCGCCGACCAGATGAGCATCGCCACTTACGCCGGCGGCGCGTGGGGTGCAGACCGGCTCGTGCCGGTGGCGCCGATCCCGCTGCACCCGGCCGCGCACGTGCTGCATTACGCCAGCACCTGCTTCGAGGGCTTCAAGGCCTATCGCTACGCGGACGGCAGCATCCACGTCTTCCGCATGGACCGGCACATGGCGCGGCTGCGCCAGAGCGCGCAGCTGCTGACGCTGCCGGTGCCGGACGAGGCGCAGCTCGAGCGCATGATCCTGCAGACGATCGAACGCAACCGCGCGCAGGTGCCGGAGCCGCCGGGCGCGCTGTACATGCGGCCGGTGCTGTTCGGCACGATGCCCAACATCGGCGCTGCCTCGCAGCCTTCGAACGAAGCCACGCTGATCGTGCTGGCGAGCCCGGTCTGGGATTACTTTTCGGGCGGCATGAAGCCGCTGCGCATCTATGTCGAGGACCAGAAGCACCGCACGGCGGAGCACCTCGGCATGGTGAAAACGGGTGGCAACTACGCCGCGGCCATGGGCCCGACACTCGCCGCGAAGGAAAGGTACAAGATCGACCAGGTGCTGTTCTGTCCGGAAGGCTCGGTGCAGGAAACCGGCGCCGCGAACTTCCTGCTCATCCGCGAAGGGCACATCCTGACGCGCAGCCTCGACTCCACGTTCCTGCACGGCGTCACGCGCGATTCGCTGCTGACGATGGCGCGGCAGATGGGGTTCAAGGTCGAGGAGCGCGTGTTCGACGTCGCCGAGATGATGGAGTGGGTCAAGACCGGTGAGGCCGCGCTGTCCGGCACGGCTGCGGTGCTCGCGGGTGTCGGCACGCTCGTGCGCAGCGACGGCAAGGACGTACGTGTCGGCAATGGCGATGTGGGTCCGGTGACGCAGAGGCTGCGTGCCGCGCTGGTCGCGATCCAGAACGGCACTGCATCCGACGCCTTTGGCTGGACCCGCAAGGTCTGAGGCGAACTCCGTGACTGCGCGCACCGTCGCCGTCGTCACGGGAGCCGGCAGTCCGACCGGTATCGGCTTTGCCACGGCGCAGGCGCTTGCTGGCGCCGGGCACTGCATCCTCATCGTTTCGACGACCGACAGGATCAAGGATCGAGCCGCTGAACTCCGCGCCGCGGGGCACGAGGCCCACGCGATCGTCGCCGACCTGACCAGCGAACCCGACATCGAGCGGCTGCACGAGCACGCGGAAGCGCTCGGCGACGTGAGCGTGCTCGTCAACAACGCCGGCATGGCTGTGCTCGGCGAGATGGATGCGCCCGGCAATCTCGAGCGGCTCGACCTCGCTGACTGGCAGCGCTCGCTCGAACGCAACCTGACCACTGCATTCCTGGTGACGCGCGCGTTCCTGCTCGGCATGAAGGCGCGTGGCTATGGTCGCATCGTGAACGTTGCGTCGACGACCGGGGCCGTGTCAGCCGTGGCGGGGGACACCGCCTACGCGGCCGCGAAGGCGGGCATGGTCGGCTTGACGCGCGCCATCGCGCTCGAAGCGGCGCCGCACGGCGTGACCGTGAATGCGGTCGCGCCCGGCTGGATCGCGACCGGCTCGCAGACCGAACGGGAAGCGGCAGCCGGACTTCGCACGCCGGTCCGCCGTTCGGGTGCGCCGCAAGAGATCGCCGCATTGATCGCGTTCCTGGCGTCGCCGGCCGCCTCGTACGTCGTCGGCCAATTGATCGTCGCCGACGGCGGCAACTCGATCGTCGAGGACCACAACGCGTGAGTGACTCGCCGGTCGCGCTCGTGACCGGTGCGGCGGGCGGCATGGGCGCCGCGATCGTGCAGCGCTTCGCCCTGGCCGGCTGGCGGGTCTGCTGCACGGACATCGACGCCGGCGGGCTCGATGCACTCGCAGGCGACTCCATCGTTGCGCGCGTTCGAGGCGACGTGCGCTCAGCGGCCGGGTGCCGCGCGATCGTCGATGCCAGCACGGCCGCAACGGCTGGCCGGCTCGACGCACTGGTGAACACGGCCGGTGTCTGGCGCGAAGGACCGGTCGATGGCTGCAGCGAGGACGACTTCGACGTCGTGATGGACGTGAACGCGAAGGGCACGTTCTTCATGTGTGCGGCGGCGATTCCTGCATTGCGGGCGACGCGCGGCGCCATCGTGAACATTTCGAGCGACGCGGGACGGCAGGGCAACCTGAACGCCGCGGCCTACTGCGCATCGAAAGGCGCAGTCACGCTGTTCACGAAGGCGCTCGCACTGGAATTGGCGCCCGACGACATACGCGCCAATGTCGTGTCGCCGGCGGACGTGCGCACGCCGATGCTCGAATTCCAGGCCCGGCATTACGGCGGCGGCGATCCGGGCGCGTATTACCGCGCGTTGCTGGAGAAATATCCGCAAGGCGCACAGGCGCGGTTCATCGAGCCGCAGGAAGTGGCCGAGCTGGTGTTCTATCTCTGCTCGCCGGCCGCCGCTTCGATCACGGGGGCGGATTTCGCGATCGACCGCGGGTACTCCGCGGGCAAGTAGAGGTTGCGGCGGTCAGTCCGCCAGCAGCACGAAGCCGGCGGACGGCCGACCCGCAAACACCGCGCCACACACGGCAAACACCGCGCCTAGCGCGATCGAGAACGTCAGCGTCGCACTCATGCCCGGGCCGACGAGGCCGTACGACTGCAGCAAACCCGGGGCAACCGTCTTGAGACCGACGATCATGCCGCCGACGACGGATCCCAGTGCCACCGCATTCAGCAC
>JBAVJR010000386.1:0-2507 GCA_049687855.1 Steroidobacteraceae bacterium
CTATATGGCCGCTCTATTGCGGGGTCGGCGGCGCGTTCGCCGGCGTCGTCGATTCCGCCACGGCTTTGAGCTGAGCCAGGCCTTTCTCGTAGTCGGGCCCGACCATGCGGTCGAGTGCCAGGCCGAAGTAACGGCCGAGCAGGCTGCCTGAAAAGTCGGTGTCGAGCGTCCAGGTGACCCGGGTGCCCGTACCTTCCGGCACGAGGCTGATCGTCGCCGTCGTCGGGTTGTCCATGCCGAAGTCGAGCTTGTTGGTCACGCGTCGCCCCGGCTCGACCGCGATCACTTCCTGGCTGCCGTTGCCGACGTCCGGATTGTCGCTGGCCCATTCCATGCGGGCGCCGACGCCCGTTTCGGGGCCGCTATAGGTGTACTTCGTCGCCGGGTCGATGTTCGCCCACGGCGACCATTCATTGAAACGCTTGAAGCCGTCGACCAGGCCATAGACCGTCTCGGGGCTGGCCGTGGTCGTCATCGAGCGTTCGAGGTGCGCTGCTTTCGGCAGGAACAGGCCGATCAAGAAGAACAGCGCCACCAGCGCGAGAATCGAGAAGAACAGCCCCTTCAGGATCTTCATCGCGTCTTCCCCCCTGATCGACGTGTGGCCCTGTCGCTGAACCGCGCTGCTGCGAGGTCCGCAGTTCAGCCCGAAGGCGGCGGCGCACCCGGATTCGGATCTTCCATGGGATAGGTCCTGGCGGGCTCGTTGGCTGGTGCGGGCACGGGAGCGACGGCCGGCGCCGGGCCGACGGCAGGTGCAGCCGGAGCGGCGTTCGCGGCCGGGGCATTCGTCGCGCGCGTCAGTGCACCGGTGAATTCCTGCGCGGCCGGCGGCACGTTCGCGACGTTGCCTGCCAGGATCTGCGACGCGAGCAGGTCCGAAATCCCGTACGCCGATTCATTGGCGCCCTTGTCGATCGCGATGACCGTGCCGTCGAGCGCGACGCCGGCAAAGAGCCCCGAATTGCGCGAATAGGACAGCACCTGCGCGCTGAACGTGGCGTCCGTTGCCGCCGACGAGGAGCGGCCGAGCGGCCCGGCTGCGACGCTGGCGTCGGCGCCAAGCGTCACTTTGCCGCCCGCGATGCCTTCGACGCTCTCGCGCGACATCAGTACGAGGATGACATCGGTCGATTGCACGCCGAACTGCAGGCCGAAGTTCACGCCGCCCAGGGTCACGAACACCGGAGGGCTCCAGGTGCCGTCCGGGTTGCGCACGGCCATGACGCCCTTGCCGCCGCGTCCACCCAGCGTGAGGGCCACCTTGACCACGCCCGGCACGACGACCACGCCGTACGCGCGCTCGAGCAGCCAGCTCGGGATGCTCTGCTCGGTGAGGTCGGAGAAGGCCTCGAAGACGCGCTGCGAGCGCAGCAGCCTCTGGTCCGTCTTGGAGTCCGCCTGCGCCTGCGCGGGCACGACCAGGGTGGCTGCCAGCAACAGCGACAGGCACGTAGCGACGATTCTCTTCATGGTGGTCTGGGTAATGTGCAAGGTGATGATTCCCGTGACTTTAGCAGAATGTGCCCGCGGATCGTCCGCGCCGGTGGGCGGGGCCGTGCGCGGCAGGATAAGCTTGGCCCGCGGAACGCTCTGCGCCGGACAAGAATGATGACGCTTCGCCCTTTGCCCGGCCTCATCCGGGTATTCCTGCGCGCGACCCTGCTGGCCGGCGCTGTGCTTGCGGGTTACGACGTTTGTCGCGCGGCGCCGACGGAAGTTCCCGCGGAAGCCGCGGCGGACGTCATCGCAACCGATCGCGAGTTCGCACAGACGGCGCTCGAGTCCGGCATCCGGGCGGCTTACGACCGATTCCTCGCCGACGATGCCGTGGTGTTCCGCCCGTTGCCGGTGCGTGCCCGGGAATGGCTCGATACTCACGAACCGGCGACCGGCCGGCTCGAATGGGCGCCGGTGCTGGCGGAAACGGCCTGCGATTCGAGTCTTGCCGTCACGCTCGGCACGTGGAGCTACACCGCACAGGACAGCAAGGTGGCAGATTCCGGTCAATATCTCACTGTCTGGCGCCCTGCCGTTGCCGGTGAGTGGCGGATCGCGCTGGACCAGTCGATCGATCAGCCGTCGCTGCCTGCGGCCGCGTTACCCGCCGGTGCCGCCTGCGACGGGACGCCGCCGACGCTCGAGAAGCTGCTCAAGGCCGATCGCAGGCTGAACTCGGGGCTGCGCCAACTGCACGGGACGAATTCCCCGAGCATCGACGTCAGGGCAAACACGGCCGGTTCGGTGACGGGCTCTGCCCGCGCGGACCTCGCCGTCACCCACGGTGAACTGCGGGACGAGCGAGCGGCACGCGGGAGCAAGCCGCAGGTGCGTGCCGTGTACGTGCGGGTGTGGCAGCGCGATGGCCGCTCGTGGCGCGTGCTGCACGACTTCGTCACGCCCGTCACGCCCTGAGCGCGACTGCGTTGCCGTTCCGCGGATCCGTGCTTCAAGCCTGCGTTGAGGCGCAGTCAGGCCGCGCCTTTGGCGCGCAGTTCCGCGATTGC
>JBAVJR010000387.1:0-1603 GCA_049687855.1 Steroidobacteraceae bacterium
CACGTGGGCCAGGTGCTGGCCAAGCTCAAGGCGCTGGGCCTCGAGCAGAACACGATCGTGATGTACTCGACCGACAACGGCGCCGAGACGTTCACGTGGCCGGACGGCGGCACGACGATGTTCAAGGGCGAGAAGAATACCCAGTGGGAAGGTGGCTACCGCGTCCCGACGATGATCCGTTGGCCGGGCGTCATCAAGCCGGGCAGCGTCATCAACGACATCGGCGCGCACGAAGACATGCTGACCACGTTCCTGGCTGCCGCAGGCGACAAGACCGTGACAGCTGACCTGCTCAAGGGCCGCAAGGTTGGCAAGACGAGCTACAAGGTTCACCTCGACGGCTATGACCTCGGACCGGCGCTGCGTGGCGAGTCCGAGTGGCCGCGCAAGGAGTTCATCTACTGGACGGACGATGGCAGCGTTGCGGCGTTGCGCTACGGCAATTGGAAGATCACGTTCCTCGAGCAGCAGGCTGAAGGCCTCAAGGTCTGGCAGGAGCCGTTCGTCGAACTCCGCGGGCCCAAGGTGACCAACCTGCGCATGGATCCATTCGAGCGCGCCGACGAAGAAAACGCGATGGGGTATCAGCGCTGGTACATGGAGAGAATGTTCATGATCGCGCCGGCCGGCGCCTACGTCGGCCGTTGGCTGCAGAGCTTCAAGGAATTTCCGCCGCGGCAGAAGCCGGGCAGCTTCAACCTCGAGCGGGTCATGGAATCGGTGATGGCAGGAACGCCGTCGAAGTAGTTCCGTCACCGCCGTACTGAAAAATCCACGGCGCCCGTGAGGGAGCCGCCTGCATTGCCACCCCCCGCAGGCGGTTTCCCGAGCGGAGCGCCGTGGCTTCATGTTGACGCTCCGGGAATATCGAGATGCTCGGGCAAGTGTCGTGAGCGCAGCGAACTTGACGCGCCTGCAGTGGATCTATTGACGCAGTGAACAGATGCCGCGCGCGGCGATTCGCGTGCACGGAACGACGTAGCGGAGAGTGGCATGGCTCGAACCGATCTTCTGAAGTCCTTGCTGGCGCTCATGGCCTGTGGCGCGTGTGCGCCGCTTCATGCCGGAGCGCGTGACGCCAAGCCTGTGGCCAGTCCGGCGCCGACCACTCACTTTCATCCGCTGGGTCAACCGCCGTCGCAGGCGACGGTGGAACTGCAGCGAATCGCGCGGGCGTCGCTGCCGTTCGAAGACAAGCGGGACTTCGCGGAGTCGAAGCGCGGATTCATGGCAGCGCCCGCATACACCGAAATCAGGACGGCGGATGGCAAGTCCGCCTGGCAGTTCGGCCACTATGCGTTCCTCGACTCGAAGCAGGACTTCGACAGCATCCACCCGTCGCTGCAGCGGCAGGCAGTGCTCAATGCACAGTACGGACTCTATGAAGTCGTGCCGGGAAAAATCTGGCAGGTGCGCGGCTTCGACATTTCGAACATCACTTTCGTGCGCAGCGATACCGGCTGGATCATCTTCGACCCCCTCGTCTCGAAGGAAACGGCCGCCGCGGCACTCGCGTTCACCAATGAAAAGCTAGGCGCCCGTCCCGTCGTGGCGGTCGTCTACACGCACTCGCACGCCGATCATATCGGCGGCGTACGCGGCG
>JBAVJR010000388.1:0-1909 GCA_049687855.1 Steroidobacteraceae bacterium
CCCGCCTTCAGCGTACTCGATCGTGGCGATTCTGCCGATCTCATGGACGTCGTGCGTCACCGGCTCGGCTTCTCGAAGACCGTGAAGCGGTTTCCGCGCAAGGACACCTGCCTCGGCCTCTACTCCCATCGCGTGAACACGCAGCGCCCATTGCGGCACACGCTCGAGACCGCGTACCCCTGGTGCCTCGAGTGGGAAGAGCAGCTCACGGCTCTCTGCCGCGCGTACGTCGAGGCGAAGCTCGAGCAGCAGGTGCTCGATTACGACGACCTGCTGCTCTACTGGCACGTCATGACGGCCGATCCGGCGCTGGCCGCGGAACTCGGCTCGCGCTTCGATCACGTGCTGGTCGACGAGTACCAGGACACCAACGTCGTGCAGGCCGAGATCCTGCTGCGGATGAAGCCGGATGGCGCCGGCCTCACCGTGGTCGGCGACGACGCGCAGTCGATCTACTCGTTCCGTGCCGCGTCGATCGAGAACATCCTGCGATTCCCGGACCGTTTCACGCCGCCGGCACGGATCGTCACGCTCGAGGAGAACTACCGCTCGACGCAACCGGTGCTCGACGTCGCCAATGCGCTGATGGCCGAAGGCGGCCGGCAGTACCGCAAGCACCTGCACGGCGTGCGCGGTGCCGGCGCACTGCCGCAGTACGTCACGGTGCTCGACGAACAGGCGCAGGCGACTTTCGTTGCCGATTGCGTGCTCGAGGCCCGCGAACGCGGAGTCGACCTGCGGCGGCAGGCCGTGCTGTTCCGCAACGCCGACCACAGCGACGTCCTCGAACTCGAACTCATGCGCCGCAACATCCCGTACGTGAAATATGGCGGCCTCAAGTTTCTCGAAGCCGCGCACGTGAAGGACCTGCTCGCCGTGCTGCGCTGGGCCGACAACCCGCGCAACCGCATTGCTGCGTTTCGCGTGCTGCAGCTGCTGCCCGGCATGGGCCCGGCCAATGCGCAGCGCGCCTGCGAGGCGTTCGAGGCCGCCGGATTCTCGTGGCAGGCGTTGGCGGCGCATCCGGTGCCGCTCGCGACGCGTGCGACCTGGGGTCCGCTGACGCAGCTGCTCGGCAACATCGGCGCAGAGAACGCGCCCTGGGAAGGGCAGGTCGCGCGCGTGCGGCAGTGGTACGAGCCGCAGCTCGAGCGCCTGTACGAGTCAGCGCACGCGCGGCGCGGCGATCTCGACCAGCTCGAGCGGCTGAGCCAGCAGCACCTCACGCGCGAATCGTTCGTCACCGAGCTCACGCTCGATCCGCCGCAGGCGACGGGCGATCTCGCGGGTGATCCGCTGCTGGACGAGGACTACCTGGTGCTGTCGACGGTGCATTCGGCGAAAGGACAGGAGTGGGAGTCGGTGCACGTGCTGAACGTCACCGATGGGACATTTCCTTCCGAGTTCGCGGCCGGCCGGGCCGAACTGCTGGAGGAAGAGCGCCGCCTGCTCTACGTGGCGATGACGCGGGCCCGCACCGAGCTGCGATTGATCGCTCCCGTGCGCTTCTACGTCACGCAGCAGCAGGGCACGGGTGACCGCTACGTGCACGGCGCGCGCAGCCGATTCCTGACCGAGTCGGTCATGCAGCATTTCCAGCGGGTCACCGCCGGGGAAACGCAGGAAGGAGTCGGCGCACGCAGGGCAGCCGCAGGCCCGCGCATTGACGTCGCGAACCGCTTGCGGGACATGTGGTAAGCAGGCGAATGGAAGATTCGCCGCAGGCGCGCGATCCCGCCGCACCCTGCAGGGTGCTTCGAACGCCAGGGAGAGAAGGCCGCAACCCGTAGGCTGCGGCCTTCATCAGGCTTGCCGGTTCGGCCGGGACCGGGCCTCAGGCCTCAGTCCCGAACGGGGTTACCAGCGGCGCTGACCGCCGCCGCCACCGCCGCCGCCGTAACCACCACCG
>JBAVJR010000389.1:0-2341 GCA_049687855.1 Steroidobacteraceae bacterium
CACCGCAGACGTCGGCCGCCATGCGGGCGGCGATCAGCTTCTGGCAGGACTCGCGGGTGGGCAGCAGCACCTTGCCGCCCATGTGGCCGCACTTCTTCACCGAGGCCAGCTGGTCCTCGAAATGCACGCCACCGGCGCCGGCACGGATCATCGCCTTCATCAGTTCGAACGCGTTCAGCACACCACCGAAACCCGCCTCCGCGTCCGCGACGATCGGCGCGAAGTAGTCGACGTAGTCCTTGTGACCCGGCGTGATGCCCTTCGAGTGCTGGATCTCGTCCGCACGCTTGAAGGTCGAATTGATGCGCTCCACCACCTTCGGCACGGAGTCGACCGGGTACAGCGACTGGTCGGGATACATCGACAGGTAGCTGTTGTTGTCGGCGGCAACCTGCCAGCCCGACAGGTAGATGGCCTTGATGCCGGCCTTCACCTGCTGCATCGCCTGGCCGCCCGTCAGGGCGCCGAGGCAGTTCACGTACGGCTCGGTATTGACAAGCTTCCAGAGCTTTTCGGCGCCGAGGCGCGCCAGGGTGTGCTCGATCTGCACGCTGCCACGCAGGCGGACGACGTCGTCGGCAGTGTAGGTACGGCGAATGCCCGCCCAGCGCGGATCTTTCGCCCAGGAATCTCGCAGTTGTTGAGCAGGATTCGTCATGTCGTCGTCCTCTGGTGGTATTCATTGCGGGCAGAGAAACCGCACCGAGGCTTCGTGCTGCACCGCACAATGAAGAATAGACGCGCGGTCCGGTCCGGGCAAGCGTGAAAAGCCCGCATCCGGGACAATCGGGTTCATGCAGCTCGTCCTGTTCAACAAGCCCTTCCAGGTGCTGCCGCAGTTCACCTCGCCGGACGGCCGCCGCTCGCTCGCCGATTTCCTGTCGCTGCCGGGCCTGTACCCGGCCGGGCGGCTCGATTACGACAGCGAGGGCTTGATGTTACTGACGGATTTCGGCCCCTGGCAGGCTCGCATCACCCAGCCAGGTTCGCCGTTCCCGAAACGTTACCGGGTGCAGGTCGAGGGCGACCCCACGGATGCAGCACTCGAGCCCTTGCGGCGGGGCCTCGTGCTCAACGACGGCCCGACCCGCCCCGCCCCTGCCCGCGTGATCCCGGAGCCCGCCGGGCTCTGGCCGCGCGACCCGCCGATCCGCACCCGCAAGGCAATTCCCACCGCCTGGATCGAGCTCGAGTTGAGCGAGGGCCGCAACCGGCAGGTCCGACGGATGACGGCCGCGATCGGCTTGCCGACGCTGCGGCTCATTCGCTGGGCGGTGGGACCCTGGACCGTCGAAGGCCTGGCGCCGGGTCAGTGGCGCGAGGTGCCGCGCGCCGAGGCCGAGGCCGTGCTGGCAGCCGGGCGGCGTGAACTGCCGCAGGTCAGGCCGAACGGGCCAGGGTCGAGATCCGCATCGCGAGTTCGAGGGACTGCTCGTAGTTGAGCCGCGGGTCGACCTGCGAGCGGTAGTCCTTGGCGAGATCGGCATCGGCGAGGCCGCGGGCTCCACCGGTGCATTCCGTGACGTCCTCGCCCGTGAGCTCGAAATGCACGCCGCCGAGGTAGCTGCCCATCGCACGGTGCACCCTGAACGCGGCCTCGAGCTCCGCCAGGATGTTCTCGAAGCGGCGCGTCTTCACGCCCGCTGCGGTCGACTCGGTGTTGCCGTGCATCGGATCGCATACCCATAGCACCGGCACACCCGTCGCGCGTACGGATTCGATCAGTCCAGGCAGTTTCGCCTCGACGTTCTTCGCGCCCATGCGATGGATCAGCACCAGGCGCCCCGCTTCCTTGTGCGGATTGAGCGTATGGGCCAGCCCCTGCACCCACGCCGCATCCATGGACGGCCCGACCTTCACGCCGACCGGATTCGAGATGCCGCGGCAATACTCGACGTGGGCGCCGCCGAGGTCGGCCGTGCGCATGCCGATCCACGGCAGGTGCGTCGACAGGTTGTACCAGCGCTCGCTGCGCGGGATGAAACGCGTCTGCGCCTGCTCGTACAGCAGGTGCAGCGCTTCGTGGCTTGCATAGAACGGGGCCCGGCTTGCCTCGTGCACCCGGCTGCCGCTCATGGCCTCGAAGAAATCGAGCGAGTCCGCGATCGACGCCGCAATCTGCCGGAATTGATCCGCGAGCGGCGAATGCTTCATGAACCCCAGGTCCCAGTACTCGGGGTGGTGCAGGTCCGCGAAGCCGCCGTCGATCAGGGCGCGCACGAAATTCAGTGTCAGTGCCGCACGTTCGTACCCGCGCAGCAGCAACTCGGGATCCGGCTCGCGTTCGGCCGCCGTGAAACCCGGGCGGTTGACGAGGTCGCCTCGATAGCACGGCAAGGTC
>JBAVJR010000390.1:0-4640 GCA_049687855.1 Steroidobacteraceae bacterium
GTTGCCAGCGCGCCGTCCACGCACGAAGTCGTGCACGTTCGGCGGGCCCGCGACGAGACCGAAGACCAGGCGATCGCCGCCGAGGGTTACCCTGCGCGACGGATTGCGCGGCGTGAGCGTGAACGAAGCAGGTGTCGTGGACAGGGCCCGCTCCACGGTCGCCGCGTCGAGCCGCACGTTACCGGTTGCCTCATCCGTCTCCGCGCCATAGGCGCGCAGCAGCGCGCGTGCGCGAGGCGACATGAGTTCGATGCCGAGCTCGCTGAGTATGCGCAGCGAGGTGCGATGGATCGCCTCGACCTGGTCGTCCGAGAGCATGTCGAGCGGCGGATAGGGATTCCTGACGTCTCTCCACGGCAGCTGCGGCAGCGAACCGCATGCAGACCGTCGCATGCGTCCGCCTTCGCGTCGTCGTCTGGTATCTGCAGTCATTCCGGTCACTCTGCTGTTCAGGCGCTAGAAGGGGGCCAGGCGATCGACAGCACGCACAGTCGCCGCGGGATCGTCAGCGACGGCTTCGTCCCTGGGAACCTCGGCGACCTTGGCGGCACGGATCGCCACGACGCGGCCCGGGAACAGGATCACTTCGTTGTCGCCGAAGCCCGACATCGTCGGCAGGTAACGCAGCTGGTGTGACCGGCTGCCCACGTAAGGAGTGAAGTGGAAGCCCATCTTGTAGAGGTTGCCGGGCGACGCATCCGTCCCGGGTCTCGCAGCGCTGACCGAGCCGTCACCCTTCTTGTCGATGGCTCCTTGCGCGGCCAGCAGCTGCCGGGTCAACTCGAGATGCAACAGTTGCTTCTCGCCGTGACGGCCTTCGTCCTGGTACAGCAGCGCAATCTTCGCGAGATCGTCGAGCGTCGGGTAGTAACCCGCGTTGAACCAGACCGGCCCATCGCGATCGCCGGGCTCGCGGGTGCGTACTGCAGGCGCTTGCGCGATCCCGATGGGTTGGAAGACCTCTTCCTGCAGCATCTTCCATGCATCGGCATCCGGCCCGCGGACCGATTTCAGGAAGCGATCGACCGCGATGCCGAGCAGGTAATGATCCTGGTCCCGGTACCGCATCACGGTGCCGGGTTCCCAGGGATACGGACGCAGGTTGGCGTTGATCTGTGCCAGCTTGTCGGCGTGCGAGTGCGCCGTGTACCAAGCGTCGTAGTTGCCGTCGAGGTATCCGTCGCCGTCGTCGTTCGGATGCGTCCTGAAGGTGCCCGTCCCGCCGAATCCGGTGGCCATGTTCGCGGCGTCGATGAACCGGATGCAATTCCACTTCGGATCGAGGCCAGGAACGTAGTCGCCGATACGCAGGTTCAGGACATAAGGTCCATAGGCTTCGGCGAGACGCAGCAACGCCAGGGGCGGGGCGATCGCCTTCATCACCGAGCGGACCCCGAAGCGCATCTCGAGCGGGTAGGGATAGCTGCCGTAGGTAGTGGGGGAGGCTTCGTAGTAGAGCGTGCCGTCGCGCACCAACCCGAGGGCGACCTGCCATTTCGGCAGGATCGGACCGCCAAATCCGTCGAGCGTCCCGGGCGGCAAGCTCGCCCGCAGTTCCGCCAACGGTCGCGCAGGCAGCCTTGCCGCCAGTTCAGCCTTGGCGACCGCCCGTTCCCGCTCGATGCGCGGCGCGTCGATTGATGACACGGTCGCCGGGATCGATCCCCACAGCACGCAGTGCGGGCTCAGCAGGTAAGGCGCCGTCTGCTGCACGAACTGCACGCGCAACGAAGTGATCTTCCCATCCTGGTAGAGGAACGTTGCAAGGCCCTGGTGCGCGTGGTTTTCCGTGTCGTTCACCAGCATCAGTGGAAACGCGGCGCGCGACCAGTCGCCATCGGCCTGTTCCCGCCAGACGCGGCCAAACTGCGGAATGACGCGCCAATAACTCGGCACCTTGCCGGCCGCGGTTTCGCGCACCATCTCGCCGCGCTCCAGCGGCACCAGTACGTCGCCGAGGGTGACGAAGCGCAGGGACACGCCAGGGAACACCCGCGCATCCCGTCCGTCGAGCACCGGCTTGGCAAGCGCCGGCAAGGTTCGCATCGCTGTCGAGTCGACACGCAGCGTGCCGCTGAATGGTGGTGCCGGAAGCGCATCTCTGGCCGGCGCGAAGGCAGCGTTGTCCACGGGTGTGGCGGTGGTCTCACTGCCGAACATGGCTCGTGCCGGCAGGTTGTCGGCTGCGGGCCCTGCATCCGCAGGTCCGCAGAGCAGTATGAACAACAGGCCTGCCGTGCGCAGGAGTGCAGCGGTCGACAACGCGCCAGGGTTCGTCAGTCGGGTGCTCATGTGGACGATCAACCTCGTTCAGCGGATCTTGTTCTTGCGGGATGCGGCGCGTTTGCCCGGGGCCGACCCTTTCTTGCGAGGCGGCGACGCCTGCAGCTGGCGCTCATCTGTGGGTCTACGCGCATAGGCACGCCGGTATGAACTGCTGAAGTGCGACATGGACTTGAACCCGCACTCTGCGGCGATCGCGCGCACCGGCTGCGACGTATCGCGCAACAAGGTCCGTGCACGGGCGAGCCGCAGTTCGAGATAGAACTCGCTGGGCGATCTTCCGAGGTGCCGTTGGAACAACCGCTCGACCTGGCGCGTCGACAGAGCGACCCGTGCGGCAATGTCGCGCAGTCCGGGTGCGTCCGCCCGGGACTGCTCCATCAGTTCAATGACCTCGGCCAGCCTGGGGCTCGTGATGCGATAGCGCGTGTGCACGGCCATGCGCTGCCTGTCTCCCTGCTCGCGGATGCGCGGATGGATGAACTGCTCGGCGACGGACAGCGAGAGCTCGGGTCCATGATGTTCGCGGATGAAGTGCAGCATCATGTCGAGTGCCGCTGTCCCGCCCGAGCACGTAAATATGCCGCGATCCACGACGAAGACGTCCGGCTGCAGGCGCGCGCGCGGGTACCGGGCCGCGAAGAAGTCGTGGTATTCCCAGTGGACGGTACAGCGCCGTCCGTCCAGCAGTCCTGCTTCCGCGAGCAGGAAGGGACCGCCGCTCACTCCACCCACCTGGCAACCGCGGCTCGCCAGCTGCCGCAGTCGTCCGCGCAGGCCGGGATACGCCTGGACCTGCAACGGATCCAGCCCGATGCATACGAGCAGCAGGTCGATGCCTTCGACGGCGCTGAAGGCTGCTTGCGCGGCGATCGGGATGCCGTTGCTCGCGACGACAGGATCACCGTCCGGCGACAGGATCACCCATTGGTAGTACTCGCGGCCGAGCAGGCGGTTGGCGGAGCGCAGCGGCTCGAGTGCCGCAGAAAAGGCCATCAACGAGAACTGCGGAAACAGCAGCAGGCCGAGCTTGACCGTGTCCTTCCGGCTCATCGCCGTCAGGCGGGCGCGTCGAGCGCCGTATTGCGCGTTTCGGGCGCAAGGGCATAACAGACCAGCCCACCCGTGGCGAGCACGACGAAGCAGGCTCCCAGGGCAGTGCGCACCCCCATCGAAGCCACCACGACCGGCAGGAGAAACGTGCTTGCCGCCGATCCGATCCGGCTTGCGGCGATCGCGAGTCCTATGCCGGACGCGCGCAAATCGGTGGGGAACAATTCGGGCAGGTAGACGTAGCAGAGATTGGAGGCGCCCGACAGCACGCACGCGAATACCGCAAACAACGCGATGATGGTGATCCTGCCGGGATCGTCGAGCACGATCAGCGCGAGCATCGCGGCTGCGGTGATCGCGAAACTGCCCACCAGGAAGGTGCGCCGCGGCATGCGGTCGACGACGCTCAGGCCCAGCACTGCCCCGAACAGCAGTGAGAAATTGTAGACGAGCCCGCCGATGAAACTGTTGCTTACCGCCATGGCGTCCAGGACGCGCGTGACGAACGTGCCGACGGCGAAATAGGGGATGACCTGGCACGTGAAGAACGTGGCGCCTACGAACGTCCGGCGTCGCCACCGGGCCGAGAGCAATTGCGCCCAGCGTCCCGCGACGAGCGGCGCTGCCGGCGGAACGACGGGACACGCCACGTCCGGGCCGATCCAGCGGCGGACCACCGACGCGGCGTCGGAGTCACGACCGTGAGTCACGAGCCAGAGCGGCGACTCCGGCAGTACCAGTCGCAACGGCAGGATCAATAGGCATGGCACCGCGCTCGAGAGCAGCATCCAGCGCCACGCGTCGGGCCCGATGTCGGCGAGGGCATAGCCGACGAAATAGGCACAAGTGTAGCCGCCGGCCCACGCGACCGACAGCGTGCTCATGATGCGTCCGCGAAACGCGCGGGGCGTGAACTCGGTCAGTAGCGCCTTGCTCACGACGTAGTCGGTTCCCAGCAGGAAGCCGATGACCAGCCTGAGAGCCAGCAGTTGTGGCGCCGACTGCACGAATAACTGGGCGGCTGCAAAGACTGCCAGCAACAGCATGTTGTAGGCGAAAATCGGCCGCCGGCCGAAGCGGTCGGCATTGGGGCCCGTGAGCAGGGCACCGAGGAAGAGTCCGGCGAGCGAGGCTCCGCCGATGAGCCCGAGCCAGAGGGGCGTCAGTGCCAGCTGCGGCGCGGCGAGCCCGAGCGCGATGCCGATGATCCCGAGGCCAAAGCCGTCGCTGAACACGCCGCCAAAACTGGCGACGGCGACGCGCAGGTGAAAGGGACGCAACGGCGCGTCGTCATACGCATGCAC
>JBAVJR010000391.1:0-5076 GCA_049687855.1 Steroidobacteraceae bacterium
ACGCCGTGAACCCATCCATGGGGGCTCGCACGCGCCGTCCGGCGCGGGCGAGCCTACACGGATGTATTTACGGCGTGTCCGCGGACCCGGAAGCGGAGGCCGAATACGCCGACATGATTCGGCGCGACCGGCTCACACGAACGAGCTACCGCTCAAGGCTTCGCGACCGGGCGGCCCTTCTCGATCCACGCGCTCATGTCGCCCTCGAGATGCGACAGTCGCTTGTAGCCGTTCGCCGCCAGCACGTCCGCGGCGATCCCGGCGCGCCGGCCCGACTTGCAGTACAGCACCACGTCCTTGTCCTGCGGCACTTCCGCCAGCCGGGAAGCCAGCTGATCGTACGGTACGTTGACCGCACCCGGCACGTGCCCTTCCGCGTATTCCTGCGGCGTACGAACGTCGAGCACGAACAGATGATCCGGGTGCCTCGACTGGTGCTCGAGCAGCGCCTCCTGGCTCATCGGCGCGGCGGCCATTGCAGCGGGAGCCGGTGTCGGCGCCGCGGACGCTGCAGCAGCCGGCGCTGGGACCGGAGGTGCCACGGCCGGCTCGCCGGCCACCGCAATGACCGAGAAGGCAAGCCACAGCGCACCCGCAAGCAACAGTGCGGCCAGCGCGCGCTTCGAAAGGAGCAGACGCCTCGCATCCGGGCATCGCTCGTACGAAATCGCGCGGGTGACGACGCCAGCATCAGCACGGCGACGAGACGGGAAGTTCCTGTTCACGTGGGCCTCCTTCCTGCGGGGTGTAGCGCGTCGCTCACTTGGTCGGCGACGAGGTGGTGGCAGCGTCCCAGCGCTGCGGCACTTTCTGCAGCTTGCTCATATCGTAGCCGAGGTCGCGCACGCGACGCTCCAGTTGCGCGTAATCGTCTGCCGCCAAGGCAGGAGTACGCGCCATGATCCAGACGTAGTCCAGCGCGCTGCGCGCGATGATCGTCTGCGTGTAAGCCGGATCGACGTACGCAATCAGGTACTCGGCCTTGATCGGCCAGATGAACTGCATGCCCCAGATGGCGTTGCCCGTGCCTTCGCGCACGAAGCCGCGGGGGTGCATCACTTTCTCGGGCCCGTCGAACGCTCCCTCGCGGTACGTGAACGTAGTCGCGATGCTGCCGTCCTTGTCCAGGCGGTACGACT
Source organism: Steroidobacteraceae bacterium (assembly GCA_049687855.1). GTDB lineage: Bacteria > Pseudomonadota > Gammaproteobacteria > Steroidobacterales > Steroidobacteraceae > RPQJ01. Next base: position 1,140 of record JBAVJR010000391.1, read on the forward strand.
CGACCGCGTTGTGTGCGCCCACCTCGAACCGTGTCGGGATGTTGGCGATCACGTACCAGTCGCCCAGGAAGCGATCGAGGTCGACGTCCTTGGCGACGGGAATGGTCGGGGCGCCGCTGCAGCCGGCGAGCAGCACGATGGCAGGCAGGCAGGCGGCCGCCAGGATTCTGCGCATATCGATATGACTCCGTGGGTGGTCACCAGTTTCGGCCGGGGACGCACCGCAGATTCAAGCTTCAGGGGGCCGTGACGTACGCATCGGCTTCGATTTCGACCAGCATGGCCGGATCGACGAGTCCGCTGACTTCGACCATCGCCGAGGCCGGACGGATCGCGCCGAACACCTCGCCATGCGCGCGTCCGATGGCTTCCCACTGCGCAATGTCGCGCACGTAGATACGCGTCCGCACGACGTCCTCGAGCCGCGCGCCTGCACGCTCGAGCGCTGCCCTGATGTTGGCGAGCACCTGGCGCGTCTGCGCGCCGGCATCGTTGCCACCGACCAGTTGACCATCGGGACCCGTGGCCGTCGTGCCCGACACGAACACCATCGGTCCGACCCGGACCGCGCGCGAGTACCCGACGACGGGTTCCCACGGAGTGCCGGTCGCGTAGTTAATCCGGGTTGCTACAGTCATCTGCTCACGCCTCCAGGCTCATCCCCTGCGGCCAACGCGCGCAACGTGCAGCCGCGCTCGACGGCGACACGGGCGAGGTGCCGCAGCAACGCCTCGCCGCAGCCGCATCCACGGAAGGCCGGCCGCACGAACAGATCGCGGTGCAAGTCTTGCGGCGTGAGGCGGACGTCGTCGAGCAGCCGTTCGTACGCAGCCAGCTCGCGCACCAGCGCAACGATCAGTGGCGCGTCGGCCGACTGGGCCGGCTCGATGCGAAACGCCTCCGACGCGGTCATGGCATGCACCTCATTTCTATAGATTCCCTCGATAGCTGTCCGCGAATACCCTTGATTACTTGAACTTCGCACCGTATTGTTAATCGTCATTTTACTTGAAGGCAGCCGATGGCGACCCCTCCGGACCGCGTGCCACTCAACGCCCTGCGCGTCTTCGAAGCCGTCGCGGCGCACCTGAGCTTCACCGCGGCGGCCAAGGAACTCGGCGTCACGACGGCGGCGGTCAGCGCGCAGATCAAGGCGCTCGAAGCCGACATCGGAGTGCCCTTGTTCCGTCGTCACACGCGCGCCGTGGCCCTCACCCAGGAAGGGGCCGAACTGCTGCCCGGCGTCCGCCGCGGGCTCGAAGAGCTGCGCCGCTCGGTCGAACGCATCCGCCGCGAGCGCGTGGGCGGCATGCTCAATCTCAGCGTGCCGAACGAATTCCTGCAGCGCTGGCTGTTGCCGCGCCTCGGCGAGTTTACGCGCCGGCACCCCGAGATCGAGGTCCGGTTCGGGCCGCCACGCGCTGCGGGCCTCGACTTCGGTCGCGACGATTTCCACGCCGCCATCGTCTACGGTCCCGGCCTGTGGACCGGCCTCAAGTCCGAGCGCCTGCTCGACGAGTACGTGTTCCCGGTCTGCAGCCCGGCGCTGCTCGCCAGGCTCGGCCCGATCGAGACGGTCGCGGATTTTGCGCGCTACCCCCTGGTTCACAGCCGCACGGAGCCATGGCAGGACTGGCTGCGCCGCGTCGGCGGCGATACGACACGTGCCGACACCAGCCCGCCGATGGAAGATTCCGCGGCGTCCCTGGTGGCCGTCGAACAGGGCAAGGGCGTCGCGCTGGCCCGCTGGTCGCTGGTGGCAGCCGACCTTGCCGCCGGCCGCCTGGTACGTCCGATGCTGCCGAGCGTGCTGCAGCGAAATGCCTGGCACCTCGTGGCGCCTCCGGCGAACTTTTCACTGCCAAAAGTGGCGCGTTTCCGGGCCTGGTTGCTCGATTGCTGCCGCGAGTTCGCCCCACCCGTGGGCGAGACCCTCGGCATCGAGTAGGCGCCCCGGCTGGCTCCCCTCCCCCCTTGGCGAGCGTCGCCGGTTGGCGTAGCGTGGCGCCAGACCAGACCAGTTTCGGGGGAGTCCACTGCATGGCCGGCCAGATCAAACCGGAACCGCGCCGCCGCCGTTTCCACGCCATCAGCATCGTTGCGGGCCCCGGCGGCTGCGCCCATGTAAAGGCGCTGACGGGCGTCCGCCTGCTCTCGGTTGAGGCCCCGCGACTGCCGATCGTCGGCTGCACCAACCCCGACGGCTGCAGCTGCAGGTTCCAGCACCACGAGGATCGCCGCGCCGGTCCCAGGCGCTCGGAACCGCGCAAGTCGATGCGAGGGGCCGTGTCGACGGACAACAACCGGCGCCGCTCGCTCGGACGACGCGACGTCGACTAGCCGACGAGCGATCTGCGGCTACGGCAGGCGCAATGTGACCTGCAGCGGCCGATGATCGGAACCCAGGTAGGGGCCGATCAGGTGCCCGGTGACGCAACTGCCCCGCGGCACCAGCACGTGATCGATCGGCAGCGCGAGCGGCCAGAATCCTGCCTGCCAGGTCGGCCGCCACGCCTCGCCGTCGAAGGCGTCGCGCAATCCTGACTCGGTCACGAGCCGTGCGAACGCCGGCGCGTACGGCGTCAGGTTGAGATCTCCCAGCAGGATCGTCGATGCGGGCTGTGTGAGCGCCAGCGCAGCCGCCTGCCGCAGCGCCCGGTCGCGCGCGACCTGCAGTTCCGGCACCACCGGCCAGCGCGCATGCAGCGCGATCACCCTGAGCCTGCGCCCGTGGACGTCGACGTTCGCGACCAGCGACGGCAGCCCGTCGTCCGCGAAGTCCACGGGCCACACGTCATCCAGGGGCCAACGGCTAAGCAAGGCGATGCCGTAGGCATCGTCGCGCGACATCACCTTGCGGTACGGATAGCTTCGCGCCAGCGGCTCGAGCGCCAGCGCCCACTGCGGCGTGACCTCCTGCAGGGCGATGATGTCGGCGTCGCTTCGACTCAGCCAGGCGACCATCGCTGCATGCCGGGTGTTCGAAAACCGGGCATTCGCCGTCACGACTCGCAGCTGGTCGTCGCTGCAGCTCAGCGCGACCGGCTCGTGCGCCGCAGCACGGCCGCTCATCAGCGCACCAGGCAGCCACTGCGTCGCGACGGTGACGCAGGCCACGGCCATCATCCAGGGCCGGCGCAGGACCAGGGACGCGAGCAGCAACGCCAGCGCGGCAGCACCCACCTGCCACCGGAAATGCACGAACAACTCGAAGGGCCAGCCGAGCGGCGCGAGCAGCCCCGCAAGCGAGGCGGCCGCCGTCCCGATGAGCGCGATGCTCACCGCACGCGACCAGGCTCCGCGGGACGGGCGCATGCCTACGAGAGCGGCAGTGCCGCGACGGGATCGAACGACGGGACGGGGACGGTCATGCGGAACATGGGCCAGCAGGCCGGCTTGTGCGTCTCACGGCAAATGCCGCGGATCGTCCTCACAACGTACTCGTTGCGCGCCAGCGAGTCGAGCCCACCGGAGACGAACGCCGCGCCGCGGTGATTCAGAGCGCGGCGGCGCGCGATCGTTGTCCGCCGTAGAGCAATTCAAGGCGACGTACGCCCTTCATGCGTCGCGAAGACCGGCGCACCTCTCCCATCAGGCGCAGCAGCAGCCCCACGTCATCGTTCATGCCGCCGGTGCAGTAGTCCTCGCTCATCCCCAGGTGCAGCACGGTCACGTGTTCGAGGTCGGCGCGATTGTAGACGGCCACGCCGACCGGGCGGGCGGTTACCGTCTCCACGGCGAACAGGCACTGGACGTCCGGCAGATTGCCCACGCGCACGCGCAGCCCCTCGCCATCGTCCACGATCTCGGGTGGGCCGTACTTGTCGATGACGTCGACGATGCCGCGAGCGACACGCTCCTGGCAGCCGTTGAAGAAGAGGATCCGCTCAAGCGCATGGCGCTTATGGCGCGGAAGCCGCGACGTGAATTCGATTCC
>JBAVJR010000392.1:0-12900 GCA_049687855.1 Steroidobacteraceae bacterium
TCTACTGGTTCGAGCCGCAGCGCCGCGATTTCGCGCAGTTGCGCTGGCGCGGGAGCCACCCGACCGCCGCCTGGGACAGCGCCGAAGCACAGGTCGGCCAGCAGCGGATCGAAGATGGCCGTCGCAACAGGGACTTCGGTTCGCGCGACGAAGACCGCGAAAGCAACGTGGACACGAGCCGCGGGCTGACGTTCCAGGCCAGCAAGGCGGTCGACGCAAGCCATCAGCTCACTTACGGCATCGACGTCTACGACGACGACGTCGAGTCGTCGCGCACGCGTACCGACATCGCGACGGGCACGACGAGCATGCGCGTGCCGCGCTTTCCCGATGGGTCGACGATGTTCCAGGCCGGAGTGTTCGTCGCGGACGACTGGTCCGTGGGCGAACGGCTCGACGTGCTCGGTGGCCTGCGCTGGAGCACCAGTCGCACGCGCCTGCCTGCAAGCAGCACGTTCGATGCCACGACCGTCGTCGACGACGGGTTTGCGGGCAACCTGGGCGTTGCCTATGCCTTGTCGGAGGACGTCCGGCTCATCGCGAACCTGGGCCAGGGCTTCCGCGCGCCGAACGTGTTCGACCTCGGTACGTTCGGCGACCGCCCGGGCAACCGCTTCAACGTTCCGAACCCGGACCTGCAGCCGGAACACGTGACGACGCTCGACGCAGGCTGGAAGGTGCTGAACGATCGCCTGGAGGGCGAACTCATCGGTTACTACTCGCGCTACCGCGACAAGATCACGAGCGCACTGACCGGCGCGGTGACGGACTCGGGACGCCTGGTCGTGCAGAGCCAGAACGCTGCGAGCCTCGTGCTCTACGGCGCCGAGTTTGCCCTGCGGCACCGGCTGTCGGATTCAGTCGAGTGGCGCACGCAACTCACCTGGACGCACGGCGAGGAAACTCTTGCCGGGGACGACTACCCGGCCGACCGCATCCCGCCGCTCAATGGCAGCGCAGGGATCACCTGGCAGCCTGCGACGCGCTGGACGCTGGACGGCTGGGTGAATTTCGCCGGCCAGCAGGACCGCTACAGCCCGCGGGACGAAATCGACCCGCGCATCCGTCCGGGCAGTACGCCGGGTTGGTCAACGTTGAATGTCCGCGCAGCCTGGGAGGCGAGCGAACACGTGTACACCTCGCTGCAGTTCGGCAACCTCGGCGACCGACGTTTCCGGGAGTTCGGCTCGGGCCTGGACGCGGCGGGACGCGGCATGGTCCTGACGGTCGAACTGCGGATGTAGTTCAGCCCGTCACCTGCACGCCAGCCGCCCGCAACTCGTCGATCAGCGGCTGCAGGTGTCGCTCGAACCGACGCCAGCGACCGACGCTGCTGGCATAAATGGGCTGCCTGACCTGTACCGCGCTCGCGGTGGCAACGGGGCTCTCGTTGTGCTCGAAGTGCAGGCACGCCTCCTCCCAGGGCAAACGGCAATGCGCGAGCAGCCGTTCGGTCTCGGCGCGCTGCCCGGCAACGAGCGCTTCGTACCAGACTTCGTGCACTCTGCCCGGCAGCTTGACCTGCCAGTGCGCGATGAGTCGCTCGAACTGCGCGTAATACCGGCCGATGTCGCGCAGGTCGCGCGCGTAGTCGTAGTACGAAACCCCGGTGGCGAACAGCTGGCGGAAACTGCTGAGGCCGGTGTCGAGTGGATGGCGGCGCAGGACGACGATGCTCGCGGCGGGCAGCGCCCGGGCAATATGGCCCAGGTAGAAGAAGTTGAGCGGCATCTTGTCGACAAAGCGCGGTTGCGGCTGGCCTGCGGGCCGGGTCCGCTCGATGTAATCGCGGCCGAGCGCCGGCAGGTCGACACGCAGCGATTGCGCAAGCGTGGCCTCGTCGAGGACCTGGGGTGAGGGCGTCTGGCACGCGCGCTTCAGCAACACGCCGAAATTCTGCGACTCCCCCGCGGATGCGACCTGCGAATGGCTCGAGAGAATGCGTTCGACGAGCGTCGTGCCGGTGCGCGGCAGGCCCACCACGAAGATCGGGCCGCGGGCGCCCTCGCCGCCTGCCATGTCCTCGTGGGAAGGAACCGACAACGGGTCCGGGAACAGGCGCATGACGGCCTCGAACAGCCTCTGGTCCCGTTCGAATCGATAGCCGGTCGCCGCATTCCTGCGCGCGTTGCCGGCGAGCAGATGCGCGAACGCCTCGTCGTCCTGCCCCATGTCCTCCAGCTCTTTCGCCAGTGCGTGACGCAAGTGCAGTTCGGCGTCGGGTTCGAGCGGTCCAGCCGCGAGCAGCCGTTCGAGCCGAACCACGTGATTGTGCCCGCGAGTCTGCCTGCGGGTCGTGGCCAGGGCGGAATGCGCGCGCCAGAACGTCGGATCGCAGCGAATGCACGCCTCGTATGCCGCTTCCGCCTCGGCGAACCGCCCGAGGAACTTCAGCGAGGCCGCGTGATTGAAATGCATCCCTGCGCGGTCGGGTTCCAGCGTAACCGCGCGCTGGAAACACGCCACTGCCTGCTCGTGGCGACCGGCGCGGCTCAGGACGACGCCGACCGTGTCCCAGCACGCCGCCGATTGCGGCACGAGAGCCAGTGCCCGCGCGACGGCCGCCAGTGCTTCATCGTTGCGGTTGAGCCGCGATAGCCAGCGTGCCAGCTGCGCCTGCGGCTCGGGATCGGCCGGAGCGGCCGCGCAGGCCTCACGGATCTGCGCCAGCCCTTCAGCGACGCGGCCGCGCTCGGCCGCGAGGACACCGCGCTCGAGAATCGACCGTGCCCGCTGCCCGGCCGCCAAGCCGGCCTCAGAGATCGAAGCGGTACGTGACTTCCAGGCCCATGGTGCGCGGCCGCAGCATGCTCTGGAAATACGTGCGTGAATCGATCGGCGCCAGGTCGGTGCGCTCGATCTGCCGGATGTAGCTCGGATCGCGGCGCACCGACGTGACCGCGTACTTGTCGAACAGGTTGTCGACATACAGGCTCGCCGTCCACGGACCCGCGCCGACCCCGATCGAGGCGCCGTGGATCGCATATCCTGGCAGGGCTTCACCGTTGTTGCGCAACCCCACCTTCGTATACACGTCACTGACCGCCGTGAACGTGTAGTTCGCATTCAGTGTCCAGCCGTTATCGAGCGGTCGCGTGTAGTCGAGCAGCAGGGTGCCCTGCTGCTCTGGCGAGCCCGAGAGGCGGTCGCCGTCGAACGCGTCTTCGCCGTCGACGAGCCCAGGGGCGTCGCTGGTGAGCTGGGCATCGTTGAAGGCGATGCTCGCCGCGAGTTCCAGGGAGTCCGTGATTGCCCATCGCGTCGACAATTCGATGCCACGAGTCTCGGCCGTGCCGCCATTGACGGTGATCGGAACCGCGCCGACGTCGCTGGTGCCGTTGACCTGGATGTCGTTCCAGTCGATCTGATACACGGCGGCGTTCAAGATCAGCCGGCCGTCGAGCCACAGGCTGCGCAGGCCGACCTCGTAGTTGGTGGTCGTGTCCGGCTTGATCAGGACTTCGTCCTCCTTGAGGCAGAACGTCTGCTCGTCGGGAATGGGGTCCTGGCACGGCGGGCCGGAGTTGAGGCCGCCCTGGCGGTAGCCTTCACTGATCGTCAGGTAACCCATCATGTCCGGCGTGAACTTGAACGACGTGTTGAACTTGAAGATGGCGTCGTTGTCGCCGGTCTTGTTGTCGTCGGTGAGCACCGTATCGAAGAACGGGAACGAGGTTTCGAGCGCGAGCTGATCGTCGTAATCGAACCAGCGTGCGCCCACTGTCACCTGCCAGCGATCGGTCAGCCGGTATCCCAGTTCGCCGAACAGCGCCGTTTCTTCGAACGTGCGCGCGGACACGGCAAGGTATTCCAGGTCGGAGGTCCCGGCAGGCAGACCGTACCATTCCGGAATGCCGGGGGTGTACTCCGAGGCGACTGCGTCGCCCTCGTAACGGTTGTAGAACGCGCCTACGATCCAGTTCCACTTCCCGGTGCCCTGGGAGACGAGGCGCAGTTCCTGGTTGAACGTCTTTTCCTCGAGGTCGTCGGTCGCGTAGGCCGCGAACTGGGGGAAGTCTTCGTAGCCGTAATCGAGATCCATCAGGAAGTCGGTCTGATCGCGTTTTCCGAACGACTCGAACTTCGATGCTCCCGTGGCCGACGTCAGTTCGGCGAAGCCGAGATCCCATGTCAGTTCGAGTGCGAGCAGGTGATTGGTCTTGTCGTTCGGCTCGAGGAAGCGGCTCGCCGCCACGTAGCGTCCCGTACCGAACGCCTGGTCGTGGTTGACCGTGCGCCCGCCGACCTGCTGGTCCTGGTAGTAGTAGCTCAGGTTGGCGTCGATGGCATCGGTCACCTGCCAGAACAGGCCGAGCCTGCCGGTGAATGTCTCCTCGGTGTCGACGTCCTCCTGCTTGCGCAGGTTGGCCGCGACATCCGCGGGGTCGCCGAAGTCGGGATCCGGATTGGAAACGCCCGGCTCGCGCACGATGTAGTCGTAGTCGATGAATCCTGGATCGTTGACGTAGCCCGCGGCGACGCGCAGGGCCAGGCGATCTTCGACCAGCGGCACGTTCACGGCGCCCCAGGCGTCCGTGCCCATGCCGTCGCTCTCGTTGATCGAGTAGAGACGGCCGCCCGCCGTTGCTTCGAAACCCGCCGGATCCGGGCGATTCGGCAGGTAACGAATGGCACCCGCGAGAGTGCCGGCGCCATACAGGGTGCCCTGCGGGCCGAGCAGCGCTTCGACGCGCTCGACGTCGATCATCTGCAGGTCCACGAACAACGGTATGTCGCCCAGGTAAGTCGCGACCGTGCCTCCCGTGCCGTTGCCCAGGCTGATCGTGTCGCTCAGCGAACTCACGTTCAGGCCGCGAACGGTGATCAGGTTGCCGGAACGCGGTCCCTGGTTCGGCACGTAAAGTCCCGGCACAGCCCGGGTGAACTCGGCCAGGTTCGTTATGCGCAGGTCCGCGAGCGACTCGGGCCCGAGCGCGACCATGTTGAAGGGAACGTCCTGGACGTTCGCCTCGCGGCGGGTCGCAGTGACGATGATTTCTTCGAGCACGGTGCCGTCGTCGGTCACAGGCTGGGCGAACGCGGCCCCCACTGGTGCGACAAGGCCGAGCGCGGCCGCCACCGCCGCCGTAATCCGCGGCGAATACCGTTTGCCAACCATGCGAACTCCCTCCCCAGCGACCCGACCGGCCAACATAGGCCAGCCCCCAGGTCAGTCACGCAAAGCGCGCCAAGTCTATAGCGGAACGGGACGGCACTTTCAATTTGCGGAAGGTCGGGCGTCGGAGATCCAGCGTGCGCCCGAAGCTCGCGACTCAGCCCAACCGGCCGTAGTCGGTGAACCTGGCGATCACCTGCTGAATTTCCGCGTCGTCGAGCAGCTGCGGCACCAGCCCTGCGGACAGCATCGAGAGATACTCGTCCGCAAGATTCTCGACCTCGACGGCCACCGCATGGGCGCGGGCCAGGGTGTCGCCGACCGCCATTACCCCGTGATTGCCCAGCAGGCACGCACGCCGGCCTGCGAGGCCGCGCACCGCCGAGTCGGCCAGTTCGGCCGTGCCGAACGTGGCATACGGCATGCAGCGCACGTCGCCGCCGGCCAGCGCGATCATGTAGTGAAATGGCGGGATGCCGCGGCCCGCGGCTGCGAGCGCCGTCGCTCGCGGACTGTGCGTATGGACGATTGCCGTGACGTCAGGACGCGCGCGATAGATGGCGCCGTGCATGCGCCATTCGGACGAAGGCCGCGGCTCCGTCGCAGCCACGGGCGCGTCGAGCGGCAACGTGACGATGTGCGCGGGCGCCAGCTCGCGGTAGGCAACACCGGCAGGCGTGATCGCGAAACCGCCTGCGACCCGGCAGGACACGTTGCCTGACTTGTTCGGCACCAGGCCCGCAGCGTCGAGCGCGTGCGTGACGGCAATGATCTTTTCGCGATGGTCACGCATGCGCCCGTCCTCAGTGTCTTTCGTGCGCGGAATACAGCGCGGCCAGGCCCGCCCTGCTCGCACTCGCCACGCCGCGCTCGGTAATGATGCCGGTGATGAGCCGCGCGGGAGTGACGTCGAAGCCCGGATTGCGCACGCGACTGCCGGGCGCGACGACCTCCACTTCGTCGAGGTTGCCGCCGGCTGTGCGCCCGCGCATGTGCGTGACTTCACGCGAGCCACGTTCCTCGATCGGCACCTGGTGGACGCCATCGTCCAGCGTCCAGTCGATGGTCGAGAACGGCAGTGCCGCGTAGAACGGCACGCCGTTGTCGCGCGCCGCGAGCGCCTTGAGGTACGTGCCGATCTTGTTGGCGACGTCGCCCGTCGCCGTCGTGCGGTCGCTGCCGACGAGGCAGACGTCGACCTCGCCACGCTGCAGCAGGTGACCGCCGGCATTGTCGGCTATCACCGTGTAAGGCACGCCGTGGGCGCCGAGTTCGAAGGCCGTGAGGAAGGCGCCCTGGCTGCGTGGCCGCGTTTCGTCGACATACACGTGCACGGGCAGACCGGCGTCGTGCGCGGCGTACACCGGCGCAAGTGCAGTGCCCCAGTCGACGCAGGCGAGCCAGCCGGCGTTGCAATGCGTGAGGACATTGACCGGCTTGCCGCCCCGGCCGTGCGCCAGTTCACGCAGCAGGCTGAGCCCATGACGTGCGATGGCTGCACACGACGCGACGTCCTCCTCGGCAATCGCTGCGGCCTCGGCATACGCGCGTGCGGCCCGTTCGGCGGGCGGCAACGATGCCACGGCGCGTCGCATGCGCTCTGCTGCCCAACGCAGGTTGACCGCGGTCGGCCGCGTCGCAACCAGCGTCTCAATGGCAGCTGCGAGGCTGGCGTCGCCGGGATGCTCGCGCAGTGCCAGCGCCACGCCGTAAGCCGCAGTCACGCCGATCAATGGCGCGCCGCGCACCACCATGTCGCGGATGGCGGTTGCCGCATCCTCGGTGCGGCGCAGCGTCCGCACTTCGAACGCGAACGGCAACAGCGTCTGGTCGATGACCGCCACGTCGCCGCCGGCATCGGACTGCCAGATCGTGCGGAAGGCCTGTCCGTTGACCTGCATGCGACGGTCCCGTTCAGGCTGGACGCAGCACGCGGCCCGCGACCGTCTGCAGCCTGGCGACGAGCGCGGGATCACGCACGTCCGGATGCGTCAGGATCGCGCCGTCGAGCGCACGGTGGGAGCCCACCGGGCAGGGCACGCGCTCGGCCGGAAACTCCCGGGCCAGTCGCGCGAACACACGCTGCGCCTTGCCGTTGTTCTCCGCCATCACGCGCAGCAGGCTCGCGACGTCTACGGCGCCGTGCACTTCGTGCCAGCAGTCGTAATCGGTCACCATGGCAATCACCGCATAGGTGATCTCGGCCTCGCGCGCCAGCTTGGCTTCGGGCATCGACGTCATGTGGATGACGTCGTAGCCGAGCTGCTGGTAAGTCAGCGATTCCGGCAGCGTCGAGAATTGCGGCCCTTCCATGCAGACGGCCACGCCGCCGCGCCGGTAGCGAATGCCCTCGGCCTGGACGGCCCGTTCGATGCGGTCCTGCAGGGCCGGCCCCACCGGATGCGCGAGTGACACGTGCGCGACGCAGCCAGTGCCGAAGAACGTGCTCGCACGGTGCACGGTGCGATCGACGAAGTTGTCGACCAGGACGAACGTCCCCGGGCTCAATTCTTCGCGGTACGAGCCGCAGGCCGAGAACGATACGAGGTCGGTTACGCCCATCTGCTTCAGAGCGTCGACGTTGGCGCGGTAATTGATCTCGTGCGGCGGGATGCGGTGTCCCCGCCCGTGACGCGGCAGGAACACGACTTCGGTCGTGCCGACGCGCCCGACGCGCAACCGGTCGGATGGCTCGCCCCAGGGCGTCGCGACGGCGCGCTCCCGCACGTCTTCGATGCCGGGCAGATCGTAGACGCCCGACCCGCCGATGATCCCCAATACCGCCTTTGCCATGCCTGCCGCCCTGTCGCCTGGTGCACCGCAGATTAAACGAGACTGCGCGTCGCCGGGAACCGGGGTTTCCCGCGCGCCCCGGGGTCCTGTCATGAGATCATGAACTCGTCTGGCTTAGGGACAACCGCCATGCATCGCTACGGGACCTTGCTCGTCGCCGCATTCGCCTCGCTCGCCGCAGGCGCTGCGGACATCGTCGCGCCGCGCCCGGATCCGCGGCCCGTCACGCTCGTCGCAGGCCTCGAAGACGGCCCGCTGAAGCGGGAACTGGCGGCCTGCATCGGCGATCCGGTCCGTCGCACGTCGTTCTCGCTCGGCCACCGCGGCGCGCCGCTGCACTACCCGGAGCACACGCGTGAATCGTACGTTGCGGCCGCAGCGATGGGCGCGGGGATCATCGAGTGCGACGTTACGTTCACCCGCGACAAGCAGCTCGTTTGCCGTCACGCGCAGGACGACCTGCACACGACGACGGACATCCTGTTGACGCCCCTCGCCGCAAGCTGCGTGCAACCATTTCGGCCGGCGCAGTTCGACGCCGAAGGCGCGCTGCTCGCGCCCGCTGCCGCGGAGTGCCGCACGAGCGACATCACGCTCGCTGAATTCCGCACGCTGCGCGGCAAGCGGGACGGCTTCGACCCGCGCGCGCGCACCATCGAGGAGTACGTGTGGGGCGGCAGTGCGGCTCCCGACGCGCTGGGTCCCAGCACCGGCACCCTGGTGTCGCACGTGGAAAGCATCGCGCTGTTCCGGCAATTGGGCGTGCAGATGGTCCCCGAGCTGAAACAGCCGGTCGTCGGCATGCCCTACGACGGCATGACCCAGCCGCAATACGCGCAGCGCCTGATCGACGATTACAAGGCAGCGGGCGTGCCGCCCGGGGCCGTGTGGCCGCAGTCGTTCAACCTCCCCGACATCCTTTACTGGATCGAGCGCGAACCCGAGTTCGGCCGGCAGGCGGTCTATCTCGAGGATGCCGAAAGCGCGAGCCAGCTGCCCGATGCCGCCGAGTTCAAACGCCTGCAAGCGCAGGGCGTCCGCATCTGGGCGCCGCCGCTGTTCGCCCTGCTGGCGCTCGATGAGCGTGGAGCGATGGTCCCGTCGCAAACCGCGCGCGATGCGCGGACGGCCGGACTCGAGCTCGTCGCATGGAGCCTCGAGCGCTCCGGCACGCTCGGTGCCGGCCAGAACGGCTGGTACTACCAGACCGTCGATGCCGCCCTGAGCAAGGACAGCGACGTCCTGTACGTGCTCGACGTCCTCGCGCGACAGGCCCACGTGCGCGCCGTGTTCAGCGACTGGCCCGCGACCACGACGTTCTATGCCAACTGCACCGGCCTGAACTGAACCGAGCCGGGGCTCGCGGCCAACTGGTGCCGGACTTTCTCCGTCGCACTGTAATTTTCCTGCCGTTCACACCGACTAACGGTCGAGCCCTCCAATTCGGAGGGCGTGGCCGGCACCCCGTACCTCCAGGAACGATCGCCGGTCGTCCGTCAAAAACAGCCGCTTCAGCAGGAGATTGATCCAATGTCAGCCAGACGTAACACCGGCGCCGCCCTCGCCACGGCCGCCGCGATGCTCTTCACCTCGGTCGGAATCAGCACGGCGCACGCCGAGGACGCCAAGATCCACTGCATGGGCGTGAACGGGTGCAAGGGCCAGTCCGCGTGCAAGACCGCAACCAACGCCTGCAAAGGCCAGAACTCGTGCAAGGGGTCGGGCTTCCTCGAATTGACCGAGCAGCAGTGCACGGAAGCCAAGGCCGCGATGGACGGCGCAAAGAAGTAACGGGACGTGCTGCGCGACGGAGATCGCTCCGTCGCGTGGCACCTGTGCGACCCATGAATACACTGGGATTCGGCCTCGGACTGCGGCCCGTCCATTACGACGCCATTCGCCAGGAGCGGCCGCGCGTCGACTGGTTCGAGGCGATCACGGAAAACTACCTGGTGCCAGGCGGCGCGCCGCTGCGCCACCTGGAGCACATACGCGGGGACTACCCCGTCGCACTCCACGGTGTTTCGCTCTCGATCGGCGGCACCGACCCCCTCGATGCGGACTACCTGCGCGACGTCAGTCGCCTGGTTGCCCGCGTGGAGCCAGCCTGGGTGTCCGATCACCTGTGCTGGACCGGCGTGGCCGGGCGCAACCTGCACGACCTGCTGCCACTGCCATTCACCGAGGAGACGCTGCGCCACGTGGCCGGGCGCGTCAGTCGCGTACAGGATGTCCTCGGTCGGCGGATCCTGCTCGAGAACGTCTCGAGCTACGTCGAGTTCACTGCGTCCGAGATGCCCGAGTGGGATTTCCTGCGCGGCGTCGCGGAGGCCGCGGACTGCGAACTGCTGCTCGACGTCAACAACGTCTACGTCAGCAGCGTCAATCATGGCTTCGATCCACGCGCCTACCTCGACGCTCTGCCACGCCACCGGATCCGCCAGATTCATCTCGCGGGACACGAACACAACGGCAATCATGTCGTGGATACCCATGATGCGCCGGTGAGCGAGGCCGTCTGGGAGCTGTATCGGCACGCCGTGTGCCGGTTCGGCAACGTCACGACGATGATCGAACGCGACGACAACATCCCTGCCCTGGCGGACCTCGTCGCCGAACTCGACATCGCGCGCGCGATATCGCGGCAGGCGCTGCAAGCCGCCGCATGAATGCCCTGCGCGAACTGCAGCTCGCACTGCAGGAGCACGTGTTGCGCGGTACGCCAGGGATCGTCGCCGGCGTGCGGCAAGCGCACGGACTCGACGCGCCCGGGCGGCTCGCCATCTATGCAAATGCCTACACACTGCGACTGACCGCAGCCTTGCGCGAAAGCTTCCCGGCGCTCTTGCAGGCGATGGGGGCAGCTCCGTTCGATGCAATGGCACGGACCTACGTCGAGGCGCACCCGTCGCACCATGCATCGATCCGCTGGTTCGGCGGGCAACTGGCCGATCAGCTGCAAGCCCGTGGCGGTGGCGTCCTGGCCGACATCGCACGCTGGGAATGGACGCTCGGCACGGTCTTCGACGGCCCCGACGCTGAGCCCATCGGGCTCAATGCGGCAAGCTCGTTCGCGGCAGAGGACTGGCCCTGCCTGCAGATCGCCTTCTGCCCTGGCCTGCAGCGAGTCGCAGTCCGTGCCGACGCCGTGCAGGCATGGCGCACGGCCATGTCGGACACGAAAGAGCCGCCGATCGGCGCCCGCAGCGCGACGACCGAGTGGCTCGTCTGGCGTCGCGATCTCGCGACGACGTTCCGCTCACTGCTGCCGGACGAGCCCTGGGCGTTCGATGCGGCCCGCCGTGGCGCCACGTTCGGTGAACTCTGCGAAGGGCTGGCGACCCGGGTGGACGAGGAATCCGCGCCGGCGCGCGCGGCGAGCCTGCTCAAGCAATGGCTGACCGATGGCTGCGTTGCCGCGCTCACCTGCAAACCGGAGGATCCGACGGGATCCCGTGCCGACTGCCAGAGCGGGCATCCCCCTCGATCGAGCGCGGCCTCGCTAGAATGAGGCGACAGCCGGTGCGACTTCGGTCAGCCCGGCCCCGCTTCGCCTGGGACCACGGGAGCCGCCTTGAAAACCCTGCTGATCGTCTACCACTCGATGACCGGCGGCACGCGGCAGATGGCCGAGGCCGCGGTCCGCGGTGCGACCGTGGAACCTGCCGTTCGCACGGTGCTGCTCCGCGCGCAGGACGCCCAGCCGGACGACGTGCTCGCCGCCGACGGCTACCTCTTCGCGACGCCCGAGAACCTGGCTTCGATGAGCGGCCTGATGAAGGACTTCTTCGACCGCACCTATTACGCGGCGCTCGACCGGATCAACGGCAGGCCCTACGCCGCGATGGTCTGCGCGGGCAGTGACGGCCAGGGCGCGATCCGCCAGCTCGAACGCATCGCGCTCGGTTGGCGGCTCAAGCCGGTCGCGCCGCCGGTGCTGGTCATTACGCATGCACAGGCCCCGGCCGACATCCTCCGGCCCAAGACCATCGAACTCATCGACCGGCAGCGTTGCGAGGAACTCGGCGGTACGCTGGCAGCCGGCCTGGGGCTAGGCTTGTTCTAGGCCGCGCAGGCTGCGCTGCCGGCTTTTGTGCGATGCTCTGCGGTCATGAGCCGCGGCCCGCATCCCTCACCTCGCAAGTCGACTCGATGACGTTGCTCCACCGCTTCGTGCAGGGCGTCGACGCCGTGAACGACTGGATCGGCCGCACCGTCGCGTGGCTGACGCTCGGCTGCGTGCTCACCTGCTTCACGGTCGTCGTGCTGCGTTATGCCTTCAACGTCGGCTTCCCTTGGATGCAGGAACTCTACGTCTGGCAACACGCGGCGGTCTTCATGGCCGGCGCCGGCTACACGATGCTGCATCGCGGACACGTCAACGTCGACGTGATGTACGGCAGGCTCGGCGACCGGGGCCGGGCGTGGGTCGACATCCTCGGCACCCTGTTCTTCCTGTTCCCCTGGCTGGCGATCCTGGCCGTGACGTCGGCGCCGTTCGTGCTGTCCTCCTGGGACATCCGCGAGTCCTCTGCAACGGCGGACGGGATGCCTGGACTGTACCTGCTGAAGTCGCTGCTCTGGGTGCTGTGCGCGCTGCTGTTCGTGCAGGGCCTCGCGCTGATCGCGCGGCGCTCGCTGTACCTCGCGGGCCGCGGCATCGTCGATCACGACGAGGACAAGGTGACCGATGAGCGCCTGTAAGCGCAGCGTCGGCGCGGATCCGCGATGAGCACCGTGCTGATTGGCGAATTGCTGGCCGTCGCGATGTTCGCGACGACGATCGGCGCGGTGCTGCTGGGTTATCCGGTGGCGTTCACGCTCGCCGGTGTCGGGCTGATCTTCGCGACGCTCGGGATCGTGCTGGGCGTGTTCGACGTCGCGATTCTTTCCGCCCTGGTCGGACGCTACTTCGGCACGATGACCAACGAGACGCTGGTGGCCGTGCCGCTCTTCGTCTTCATGGGCGTGATGCTCGAACGCTCGAAGAT
>JBAVJR010000393.1:0-9057 GCA_049687855.1 Steroidobacteraceae bacterium
ATTCGACGTGGCCGAAAGACGTCGGCAGCCTCGGCGCCAGGCGAACCACGCCCTGCTCCAGGTCGGGCTGGATGCCAAGAAAGCCCTGGTACCAGACGCGCAGCTGCTCGGCGTTGGACCAGCCCTGCAGGTACGTCCCCGTGAGACGCGGCGCCGGTTCGCCGGGGTGCGGATACGCATCGAGGTTCTCGGGCAAGCCGCCCACCACGCCACGAGTGAGCGCGATTTCGTTCGTGTTCGTGAACAGTCGCCAGGCCAGGTCGGATTGACCCAGTTCAATCATGCGCTGCATCGCAATGCCGTTGAGCCAGGGCCAGACCGCGCCGTTATGGTAGGCCGCGTCCTTGTGGTAGTGCTCGGGCGCCACGTGGTACGGATGAAAATCGGGATCGCCCGGGTCGAGCGTCGCCACGCCCCACGGATACACGAGGGCTTCCCAGGCTTGCCTGGCTGCGCGTGCGGCCGTGGCCGGCTGGTCCAGCAGCTGCAGGCTGAACAGCGCATTCGGTCGCACCTGCAGATTCGGGACGTCGCGCGCGTCGAGATGATCGGCGATGCGGCCCGTGACCGGATCGACGAAGTCGCGCGCGAACCGGTCGCGCAGCCGATCGGCTGCCGCTGACCAGCGCGTTGCGGCTTGCCTGTCGTCCAGCGCAACCGCGAATTCCGCACCGGCCCGCAGTTGCTCGTACCACAACGCCTGGATGTCGTTGGCGCGCGTGCCGCGCGGC
Source organism: Steroidobacteraceae bacterium (assembly GCA_049687855.1). Classification (GTDB taxonomy): domain Bacteria; phylum Pseudomonadota; class Gammaproteobacteria; order Steroidobacterales; family Steroidobacteraceae; genus RPQJ01. The sequence goes on from JBAVJR010000393.1 coordinate 732, forward strand.
GAGTAAGAAACCTTGTCGGGCTCGCGGCGCGCATCCATCCATGTCTCGTTGTCCGCGTGCACGAGGTAGCCGGAAGCGTCGGTGAAGTTCGCGAGCGCGCCCTCGATGCTGGCCTGCACGTTCGGATACAGCTCGGCCAAGATGGAGCGATCACCCGTGTAGCGCACGTAGTCACGCAATGCGATGACCCAGCGCGGCGTGCCGTCCGTCGTGTGGTAATCGATGCTGCCGGGTTTGACGATGTTGGGCAGGCGCCCGTAGAAGCGGGATGTTCGATCGCGGTCCTGGAATCCGGCGAACGACGTCAGGATGGCGCGGGCTTCCTCGAAATGGCCCGTGACGAGCGTCGCACCGGGCAGCGAGATGAAGCTGTCGCGACCCCAGTATTCATTGAACCAGGGCAACCCGGCGTAGATGCCGTCACCGCGCTGGCGGGTCACGAGCGAATCCATCGTCAGCTGCAGCCAGCGCAGCACCTGCGTCAGCCGGGGATCGTCGCTCGACAGGTAGTGATCACCGCTGACCAAACGTTCGAGTCGGGCGCGTCTTGCGGCTTCCCAGGCAGGTGATTCCGCGACTGACTGTTCGAAGAGCCGGCGGGCCGCTGCGCTCGAGGGGCCGACCGCAATCAGGAAGCGATTGCCGGTGCGACCCACGACGATGTGATCGACGACGCTCGAATCGCCTGCCTGTGTGGCCGTGTATTCGTCGCTGCCCTGCCCGCCTTGCACGCGCGTGACGGTGTCACCCGACAGTTGCAATGCCACGTCACCTCTGGCGCCGCTGATTTCCACCTCCAGCACGTCCCGCCCGTCGAACAGTCGCAGCGTCTCGGTGATTCCCGCCGGATAGTCGCGGATCAACGCATCCGGTCTCACGACCACGGTGGCTGTCTGCGGATCGAGCCCCGCTCCGGCAACGATCAGCCGGTAATCGCTGAAGATGCGCCGACCGGCGCTGTTGAAGCCGCGAAAGAACGCGTGCTCGGGGTGGTCGTTGCGGTGCGTCTGCGTGTAGTAGAACGCCGACCGCTTGTTGGTGAAGGAAACGGCCCGGTTCTCGTTCGCGCTGACGGGGATCGCCAGCGAGTCGAGCATGACGACACGGGCCGTCGGTGGCGAGGCGGGCAGCTGCGGCGTGGAATGGCAGGCGGCCAGCAGCAGAGTGGTCGCGCAACACGCCCAGACCGCGGGAGTTCGGGACATCGGCATTCGCAGGACCTTAGCGAAAAATGCAGTGCCTGTCCTGCGCAGCAGGCGGTGCCGCTCCCTGGGCCACTCTGGGAAAAGACGGGTTCAGAGTATCCTTGCGCCAGAATCAGCGAGACCCGGACGCCTGGGTTTCGAACCACTCGGGATCCTCTCATGACCACGCCCCCATCGCTCCCCAGGCGCGCCCGCGTCGTCATCGTCGGCGGTGGCGTCATCGGCACGTCGACCGCGTACCACCTGGCGTTGCTGGGGTGGCAGGACATCGTGCTGCTCGAGCGCCACCAGCTCACGGCCGGCACCACGTGGCACGCTGCCGGACTCATGGTCACGTATGGTTCGACGTCGGAGACCTCGACCGAGATCCGCAAGTACACCCGCGACCTCTATGCCCGGCTCGAGGCCGAAACCGGGCAGGCGACGGGATTCATGCCGATCGGCTTCATCGAAGTCGCTTCCGACAAGGACCGCCTCGAGGAATTCCGGCGCGTCGCCGCGTTCAACCGCTATTGCGGCATCGATGTGCAGGAGATCTCGCCGCACCAGGTGCAGCAGCTCTTCCCGCTCGCGAAGGTGGACGACATCGAAGCCGGCTTCTACGTGAAGGAAGACGGTCGCGTGAACCCCGTCGACGTCACGATGGCGCTCGGCAAGGGTGCGCGCATGCGCGGCGTGAAGATCTTCGAAGGCGTGCCGGCCACCGGCGTGCTGCAGAAGAACGGGCGCGTCACCGGCGTGAGCACGCCGTACGGCGACATCCAGACCGAGTATGTCGTCAACTGTGCGGGCCTATGGGCGCGCGAACTGGGCGCGATGTCGGGCGTGGCGATTTCGAACCAGGCGGCAGAGCACTACTACCTGATCACCGAAGCGATCAAGGACCTGCCGCAGAACATGCCGGTGCTCGAGGATCCTTCCGCCTACGGCTATTACCGGCAGGAAGGCGGCGGACTGATGGTGGGCCTGTTCGAGCCGGTGTGTGCGCCGTGGAAGATCGAAGCTGCGCCGACCGACACGCCCTACCTCGACCTCGAGCCCGACTGGGAGCGCATGGGTCCGTACCTCGAGACGGCCATGTCACGTGTCCCGATCACCAGCCAGGTCGGCATGAAGAAGTTCTTCTGCGGGCCGGAGAGCTTCACACCGGACCTGAAGCCGATCGTCGGCGAGGCTCCCGAGCTGCGCGGCTACTTTGTCGCGGCCGGACTCAATTCGATCGGCATCCTGACCGGCGGCGGCCTGGGCCGCGTCATGGCGCACTGGATCATCAACGGGCTGCCCGACGTCGACGTCACCGGCATGAACATCGATCGCGTGCTACCGTTCCAGGCGAACCCGGAGTACCGCCGTTCGCGCACGGTCGAATCACTCGGCATGGTCTACAAGTGTCATTACCCGACGCACACACTCAAGACCGCGCGCGGCGCACGTCGTTCGCCGTTCCACGACCGGCTGGCCGCGCAGGGTGCGTACTTCGTCGAAACGAGCGGCTGGGAATCGCCGGGCTGGTATGCCGGGGCCGGCAAGACGGCCGATCCGGGCCCGGACACCTGGAGCCGGCCGACCTGGTGGCATCACTGGGAAGCCGAGCACCGCGCGGCGCGCGAGAACGTGATCGTCATGGACATGTCCTTCATGGGCAAGTTCATGGTGCAGGGCCGCGACGCCGGCACATGCCTGAACCGGATCTCGGCGAACGACGTCGACGGCGCCACAGGCCAGATCACGTACACCCAGTGGCTCAACGCGCAGGGCAAGCTCGAAGCCGACCTGACCGTGACCAAGCTTGCGGATGACCGGTACTTCGTCGTCGTCACCGACACGATGGTCCGACACGCCGAGACCTGGATGAAGCGCAACATTGCGGACGACGCGCACGCGATCGTCACGGACGTGACCTCCGGTTACGGACAGCTCAACGTGCAGGGCCCGCGCTCGCGCGAATTGCTGCAGACACTGACGAGCGTGGATCTCTCGAACGAGGCCTTCCCGTTCCGCGCTGCTCGAGAGATCGACATCGGTTACGCGCGCGTGCTTTGCACCCGCATCACGTACCTGGGCGAACTGGGTTACGAGCTGTTCATTCCGTCGGACCAGGCCGTGCACGTGTACGACAAGGTCGTGGCGGCCGGTGACCGGCTCGGTGTCGTGCATGCCGGGCTCCGCGCGCTCGGCAGCCTGCGCATGGAGAAAGGCTACCGCGACTATGGACACGACCTGGACAACACCGACGATCCCTACGAGACCGGCCTGGGCTTCGCGGTCGATCTGAAGAAGCCCGGCGGCTTCATCGGCAAGGAGGCGCTGCTCGCACGCAAGGCGAAAGGCCCGCTGCAGCGACGCCTCGTGTCGATTCTCGTGCAGGACCCCGAGCCGCAGATGTTCCACGCCGAAATCGTGCGCAGGGATGGCAGGGCCGTGGGCTACGTGCGCGCCGCCTCCTATGGCCATACGCTTGGCGGCGCCGTCGGACTCGCATTCCTCGAGCCGCAACAGACCGTCGACGAGACCTACCTGACGTCGGGCACCTGGGAAGTCGAAATCGCCGGCAAGCTGTACCCAGCCACCGTTTCCGCACGGCCGCTGTATGACCCGAAGGGCGACCGGATCAAGATATGACGCATTGGCGGCGTCGACCGGCCGACTGGGACCGGATGCTGCAGATGACGTGTGAATGGCGCGCCGGGCGGAGCGGGAACGATCGCGCCCTGGACGCTGTCTTACTCAGCGATGTGGCGGGGAATTTCCTCGAGGAGCGCCGTGCAAATGATTAGAAGCGCAGGTAAGGCCCTGGTGGGCGCAGCAGTGCTTGCTGCCTCGGCTGGCTGCGTTTCCGAGGATTCGTTCGGCCTGCCGGACCTGACACCCGGTGGCGCGTCGTCGGGCGCGCAGGTCTATCCAGGCTACGGTCACGTTTACGGGTACGGCTATGGCACCGGCTACCCGGGCGTCTACCAGCCGGGCTACGGCTACGGGTATGTCGACCCCCGGTACGCAGCACAGGGGCCGTATCCCTATGGCTACGGTTACGCGTACAACCCGTATCCGCGCTACATCGTCGTGCCCTGCGCCGACAGTAATCGGGATGGCCGCTGCGACGTCCGCCCGCCGCACCAGCACCAGGACCAGGACCAGCACGACGACGACGGCGATGACCTGCCCGCTCGGCCCCGTCCCGGTTACCGCGGTGAGGTACCGCGCGTGAGGGACGGCGGCGGCCGTGGCGTCGCGCCGACCGCGCAGCAGCGAGCGGTGCCTGCTCCGGCACCTGTCCCCCAGCAACCCGTTCAGGTCCGGCCCGAACCCCGCCGTACAACCCCGTCGGAAGCAGCGAGCCAGCGGGGACCGCGTGCAGGCAGCGGGCGCCCGTCAATGGGTGGCGACGACTCGTCGCGTCCAACGCAAGAACCTTGAGCCGCCGGGTGCATCGTCGTCGATAATGATTCGATGACGACGCCTGCGCAGAAACGGACTCTTCAGCCCAGCACACTCCGCATCGGCCGCCGTTATCGGCCGTCGCGACTCAATGGACCGTATGACGCGCTGATCATCGGCTCCGGCATCGGCGGCCTGACCACGGCTGCGCTGCTGTCCGAGCTCGGCTGGCGTGTTGCCGTGCTCGAACAGCACTACACGGCCGGCGGCGCGACGCACAGCTACGAGCGCAACGGTTACGAATGGGACGTGGGCGTGCATTACATCGGCGACATGGGTGGCGCCACGATGTCGCGCCGGCTCATGGATTTCCTGACGCAGGGCAAGGTCGCGTGGGCGCCCATGGACGCGCACTACGATCGTTTCTTCATCGGCGATCGCACCTACGACGCCGTCGCGGGCCCGGCAGAGTTCCGCGACAACCTGCTGGCGCATTTTCCGCGCGAGGCCGCTGCGATCGATCGCTACCTCGAACTGCTGCGCGAAGTCTCGCGCGGCATGCGCGCGTTCACGCTCGAGCGCACGCTGCCGTCCTGGGCCGCCATGCTGGCAGGGCCGATCCTGCGGCGGCGTCTGCCCCGCAACTTTCAGCGCACGACGTGGGAAGTTCTCTCGGAGATCACGTCCGATCCCGAACTGATCGCCGTGCTGACCGGCCAGTGGGGCGACCTGGGATTGCCGCCGAAGCGATCTTCGTTCGTCGTGCAAGCGCTCATTGCGCGGCACTACATGCACGGCGGCTTCTATCCGGTGGGCGGCGCGTGGCGCATCGGTGAAGCGATCCTGCCGCGCATCCGTACAACCGGCGGCGAAGTGTTCACGTATGCGCGCGTCGATGAAGTGCTGCTGCGCGACGGCAGGGTGAGTGGCGTTCGCATGGCCGATGGCCACGAGATCGACTGCAAGGTCGTGATCTCGAGCGCCGGCGCGATCAACACCTTCACCAGGCTGCTGCCGCAGCAAGCGGTGACAGAACACGGTTACGACCAACTGCTGAAGACCGTGAAGCCGAGCATCGGCCACCTCGGCGTCTACATCGGTCTGCAGGGGACAGCGCAGGAACTCGGCCTGCCGAAGACCAACTACTGGATCTATCCCGGCGGCAGCGACTACGACGGTGCGCTCGACAGATTCCTGCAGGATCCGCACGGTCCGTTTCCCGTCGTGTACGTCTCGTTCCCCTCCGCGAAAGACCCGTCGTTCGAACAGCGTCATCCGGGTCGCTCGACGATCGAGATCGTAGCGCCTGCGCCCTACAAAATCTTCGAGCAATGGGCCGGCACCACGTGGGGCAAGCGCGGGGACGACTACGACGCACTCAAGCAGTCGTATGGCGAGCGCCTGCTCGAGCATCTGTACGACAAGGCGCCGCAGCTGCGCGGGCGCGTCGATTACTGGGAAGTGTCGACACCGTTGTCGATGCAGCATTTCTGCGGTTACGGGCGCGGCGAACTCTACGGTCTCGATCACGATCCCGAGCGTTTCCGGCAGGACTGGCTGCGACCGCGCACCCGCATCAAGGGGCTCTGGCTCACCGGGCAGGACGTGATGTCGTGCGGCGTCGCAGGCGCCATGATGGGTGGCATGGCGTCTGCAGCGGCGATTGCGGGACCGAGGCGAATGGTCCCGGTGCTGAAGCGGATTTTCGGCTAGCAGGCCGGGATGGCGGTCCGCCAGCCGGGGCTGCTATTTCTCCGGACCGCTCGGCATCGTCCACTCGCCGGTCTGCGTGCTGAGTTTGTGGCAACTCATGCAGTCGCTCTTGTACGTCGTCACGTAGGCATTGTTGACGCCACCAACCAGGTGCACGAGGTGCAGGAGGCGCGCAAAGGGCGGTGCCTTCTTTGAGCCGACGTCATGACAATCGAGGCACGCACCCGGGATGTCCTCGAGCGCATCTTCCGCTGCAGGATGCTTGCCCTTCAGCGTGAGCCCCGCCGGCGCGCTCGCCTTGCTCTTGGCCAGCAGGCCAGGCTCGATCTTTCCCGCCGTCCATTGCTTCAAGGCGACGCTCAGGCGATTGTCCTTGCCCTTGCTCTTGTCGAGCACGTGGCAGCTGACGCAACCGTTCGGATAGGGATCGACGGCCGCAGCGCCCGTCACCGGCAGAAATGCCATCGTCGTGACGAACAGGGAGACCGCCAGGATCGTTCGCTGATGAATGCTCATGTCGCACACCTCGTAACGTGGGCGCGACGCAAATGGCCTGCCGAACCGTGCCGCGGACCGTGGACGGTCAGCGCAGGTCAGCGTCGTTCGTAGACATCATCCGCCCCTTGACCGATACAGGCAAACGGAACGGCCAGGCGCGTGGGACTTCAGCCGGTTCGGTGCTGCGCGTGCGCGAGGCTACGGGTGCGGCTCGTCCTGCAACAGAGCCTCGGAAGGAGGCCGCGCAGCGTGGAGCCTGGCCGCGACCTGCTCCGCAGCCTCCATCGCCCGCAGCACGTTCGATCCCGCGAGCTTGGCGACGTCGGAATCAGTCCAACCGCGGCGCATCATCTCCGCCAGCAACGCTGGATACCGGTCGACTGCCTCCAGGCCCTGCGGCACTTCTTCGATGCCATCGAAGTCGGATCCGATGCCGACGTGGTCGATGCCAGCGACCTTGCGGATGTGCTCGATGTGATCGGCGACCTCCGACAGCGTCACGACCGGCCTCGGGTGCGCTTTCTCCCAGGCATCGAGCGCAGCCTTGGCGCGCTCTGGCTGGCCGATGTAGAGCCCGGCATAAGGTGGAGAGTTGTAGCGAGTACGTTCGGCGGCGTAATCCGCCTCCCATTGATTCGACGCCTCGGAGACGTAAGCCGGGTAGAAATTCACCAGCACCACGCCGCCGTTTTTCGCGACCAGTTGCAGGACGTCGTCGGGCACGTTGCGCGGGTGGCTGTTGATCGCCCGTGCCGAGGAGTGCGAGAAAATCACCGGGGCTTCAGTGACCGCCAGTGCGGCCTTCATGGCCTCGGGCGAGACGTGGCTCAGGTCGACCAGCATGCCCAGCCGGTTCATTTCCCTGACGACGTCCAAACCGAAGGGGGTCAAGCCGTGGTGGGCCGGTGTGTCCGTTGCCGAGTCTGCCCAGGCGGTGTTCTGAGTATGCGTCAGCGTCATGTAGCGCGCGCCCAGGTCATGCATCATCCGCAACGTTGCGAGTGAGTTGTTGATCTGGTGGCCGCCTTCGATTCCGATCAGCGCTGCGATCTTTCCCGAGCGATGGATGCGGCGCACGTCGGCCGCGGTGTACGCCATCTGGAAGTCCGCGGGATACGTCGCAACCATCCGTTTGACGAGGTCGATCTGCTCCAGCGTCGCCTGCACGGCCTCATTGCCCTTGAGCTCCGTCGGCACCCAGACCGACCAGAACTGCCCGCCCACGTGGCCCGCGCGCAGGCGCGGAATGTCCGTCATCAAGGGAGCACCGCCCTCGGGCACCGGAAGTTTCGTCGTATCCGACCGCAGGTCGATCGAGGCCAGTACACCCTTCGATCGAGCGCGCAGTTCCCACGGCAGATCGTTGTGACCGTCGATGAGCGGCGTTGCCGCAAGGATTCGATCGACACGGGCGGCGAAGTTGCCGTCGGCCGCTGAGGCCATTCCTGATGCAGCCAGCAGGACGCCCAGCGCCGCCACTGCGACGGCGTTAGGTCCGATCTGTCGAACCATAAGAGAAGGTCGGAGCATTG